>JAGBFU010000020.1 GCA_017936285.1 Marinifilaceae bacterium
ATAGTCATTAACCATTTTTTGAGCTTGTGCAATCTTAGAGTTGTCAATGGTTCTGCCCTCACGGGACGCCTTATACAAACTATTGGCATATGCTTCAATAAGTTCTGCACTACGCTCTCCGGAAGCATAACGTTCTGCCATACGCTCCGGACTTAGCTCGGCATTTAATCCCTGCTTGATTGCAGCAATAAAACTCAAAGCATCTGCATCACCTCCAACCTTTTTGAAAACAACATTTCCTGTCGCATCAAGAACGAAGAATGTAGGATAAGCGTTTACTCCCAGTTTTCTTGCCAAATCCTTACCCTCTGCCTCAGCATCCAGTTTCAGGCAGACAAAATTTGTGTTAAAGTAATCTCCGGCCTCTTTGGTAGGGAAGACATTCTTCATCATCATTTTACATGGGCCACACCACGTAGTGTAAAAATCGATGAAAACCAACTTATTCTCGGTTTTAGCCACTTTCAAACCATCTTCGTATGTTATATCACGAAAGTTGGTTTGGGCAAACATTGGGATGAAAACAATCATCCCAATGAGTGTTAATAGTAATCTTTTCATTTCTATAAGAACTGATATCAGTCAACAACTGTATACATATTAGCGCTAATCATCATACCCAAATCGTTCTCGGAGTATCCCTGATTAATATATCTCACTCCAGCAACCTTACCCTCACCACTAAATTTAATGACAGGGTCGCCACTTGGAATACCTCCAACCATCTCATACATATAGATATGGTACTCACTACCCTTTTGGGTTCCTACAACAAGGTAATCAAATGCATTTACGCTATACTCTCCCCATGGAGACTGGAAGAATTGGTTAGATACGTATGTTATCTCCTCGCCTGAACCTACTCCAGACAGGTTTACATCAATCTCTGCATAGGTATCTGAATTTAGATTGCAAGCATACAATTTACCTCCATCTACACAGTAGATATATTTAGCCTGATAGAAATTGGTACTATATGCTGTGGCCTTAGCCATGTGAGAAGCCGGATCCAGCTCAACAAGGGCATTCAATGAACTTGCCATCATTCCACCACTTGCAAGGTACAATCTGCGAGCGCCAGTCTTTGTATTGTTCAATATAAAGTTTGCCACATAATCCATTGCACTATAACCTATACTTAAGCACTCCCAGTCGGTCAACCCTTTAGAGTACTCCTCGCCATACTCACTATTTACAATAGGCTCAAAGTACATATTGTAGTTAGACCATAATATATCTTTGTTTATCTCATCCCAAATAAAGAAACCTCCCAGAGAATTGATATAATCACAGATAAAGAATTTACTTCCATGTACAACATCCGATACAAAACCATATTTACCACTTGTAGGGCTTCCCATTGATGCTGTCATTCCATAGCGCATACCCTCGCTTGTAAAGTATTGAGAGTACCATCCGGTACGATTCAACAGATATGGTTGTACACCCTCTGCAGCACCATCGAACAGAATTGAATTCTGATCAAAGATCTGCAGCATATCTGTTGTACGATATACACCCATCTGCTTATTCTCGGTGATAACAACCATCGTGTTGGTTGCATCCATCTGATCATTATCGGGATTGATATAGAACTGTCCGTAATTCGGAGTAATTGAGTATGGCTTACCACTCAATGCAGCTCCTGTTGTATTGGAAATAATATTCTGTGACAAGTTGCCACTGGCCGAATACATATCCATATCTGTATTACCGTCAGTAGTCTCTTTAAGAATATAGAAACCTTGTGAGAACTCGGTAACAACACTCAAATCGGTTGCAGTAATCAAGGAATAGCCACTATCTTTTACCGTAATTGCATAACGAATCTGATACTGACCTGCAGGAGTCTCAACTGTATATGCTAGATATTTGCTATTACCAATAACCTGTGGTTGAATTGTATCGCCATTCTCATCAAGAGTTCCTGTCTTATCGCTTAACAATGTCCACTCGTATGACAACTCACTCTCATCCAATGATGTTACAACCTCTGGCTTAATCTCAAGCACATCACCGATAAAGGCTGTCGCAACGTATGTGGTATCCTCCATTCCTGTTACAACCTCAATTGTTCCAATCTTATCAACGCCCAATGTTGAATCATCGCTGAAACAAGCTGTCATTGATAAACCGGCAACAACCATAACAGAAAGAGCTAAACTTCTCTTTATATTCATCTCTTTTAATTTTTACATTAAACGTAATTTAATAAACCATGCCAATGTAGACTTCAGTTCCATCTGCCTCTTTCAAGACATCCAACCCCTGAGCTACACGCTCGGCATTCAATGCATTTAACTGATTCTGCATCTTTGCCATCAGATACTCCAGATAAGCAGAGTCTCCATCATGAAGAGCAACAATATATTCGTCATCCCATGGCTCGCCTGTCTGATCAATCAGGAACTGGTGTTTTACAGGACCATACTCGCCATAGTTATAAATCATATAGCCATACTCCCACTGTGATGGCTTAGCCAACATATCTGTAAAGGTTATCTGACGTGTGCTGTAATCCTCATATCCTACCTTAAAGAACTCATTCTCTTTAATCCGGAATTTCAATATCGCAACACATGTGTCGAGCGAGGCATCACGCTTCAACACTACAGGAACCTTTTGACTCACTGCACCTGCAGGAATCTGGAAATATTTAGCAATTGAAGCATCGTCAAATGGCACATAGTGTTTACCGGGAATTGCATTGATTGTATCAACAACCACAATCTCCTCTACAGGAGCTCCGGTTGAATCCTGAGGCATTGCTGGTAATTCAGGTTTTACAATATCAACCTGAACCTGCTCAACGCTAATGGCTCTTGGGGTATCGTAAACAAATCCCATTGTTGTTATCTCAACCCAAACTGTATCAATTGTTACATCAGAACCTGCATAGACAAAAGAATAACTGCTCTCTGAAGGTTCTAACGAACCCTTATTCTCTGAATATGAGAAATTCAACCAGCAATCCTCGCTACTATACAGTTCAAGATCCTTTTCACAAGCGGTTGCTGCCAACAACACGCCGCCTAAAATCATTGTATTTATAACTCTTCTCATTGCTTACTGATTTAAGTGTTCTGGATTATACTCTGTACGTGGAAGTGGTATAATGTATGACTCCTCGGTCAAAACATCCTCGCTCCACAACATTGAGGTTGCATTCATACGTTTATACAGATAGAACATCTGTCCCTCTGCAATAAACTCTCTGCGATACTCATTAACCACCTCTGCCTTGATATCCTCAAGCGTTGTGTATGCACTCTCTGGGAGAACAGTACATGCACAAGAATTCATATAGGTTGTATAGAGTTCATTAGCTTGTGCCAAATCGGTAGTTGTCTCCATTGCAATCAAGTACATCTCACTCATTCGCAACATTGGAACAATATTGTGATTCAACATTGATGCAGATACATCATCTGAATGCCAATACTTTTTCAATGCCGGAGTACTTGCTGCATAAGGATCGATTACAGCTCTATTCCACAAGTTGTTATAACGGTTATGGCCTCCTGTATATGGAGCAATAGAGGCATACATATCAATTAGTCTCTGAGCTGTAAGAACATAAGTAGACTCTCTTGACTGCATATTCTCTCTTCCGCCAATCAATACAGCATTCGCTGTTGTATTGATATCATATTTGCTCAAATAGAAAAGACACTCATTAGGAAGTGCATTGTAGCCTAAAGCCAAATCAGACAAACCGCTCAACTCCTTTACCGGTGCTCCATTAACATCGGTTGCATTTATAACTGCCATTGCATATTGATATGCCTTTGTTGTCTCGCCAATGTAGAGATAGAAACGAGCCTGTAATGCCTGAACAGCCCAATAGTTAAATCGAGATTGACGATAGTAGAAGTAGTCATCATCAAGATACATACCATTTGGTCGGTTCAACTGAGAAAATGAATAATCCATAATGGGGTCATTCTCCTTCAACAATGAATCTGCCTTATGCAAATCTGCTTTCAAAAGGGTGATATAATCACTCCATCCGTAGTAATCAGGCATCTCATCAATTCCGGTAGTAAATGAGTATGGAAGTTCTACCTTCTTAGAACCACCAGGAACCTCACCGAATAGACGCAATACATCAAATTGACAGAATGCACGAATAGCATAGGCCTCACCACAAACTACATTCAAATATTGCTTATTAATATCGCTTCCTGTATAACTCTCTGCATTCTTAATAATTACGTTCGCCTGTGCAATTGTATTAAAAAGAGCTGCATAGATTGTCTGCATAGTACTCAATGCGTAATCTCCTTCGTATTGGTGGTGCGCCAACTGATATTTTAATGGTGCTATTGACTCATCATCAGTAAAAGTCCATGTATTAGCCAGCATCTCAATGGTACTGATTGTCAAATTTTCACCATAGAGCGATGTCTCGGCCATTGACATATAGGCTCCGGTCAAAGCACTCTTAAATCCGGAAAACTGGCTAAACTGCTGCTCCTCCTTTTTAGAGTTCTCGCCTTTGACATCCAACCAGTCATTACAAGCTGTAAGGCTGACCGATGCCATAAGTAATATAGGTAATATTATCTTTTTCATAATCTGAATCACATTTTATTAGAACAACAACTTGATGCTTCCCTGAATATTACGTGCAAAAGGATAACTTAAACCTCGCTCCATCTTGATTGTAGAGAAGTGGAACAAATCACTCATATTCACACTGAATATTACAGAATTCATGTGGGCATTCTTTCTAAGCCACTCGCTGTTCCATTTATACTGTAAGTTTACAGATGAGATCTGGAATACAGCATTATCCATCACATATCTTGATGTAGCTCTTGACTCGGTATTGCTGAGAGCCTTAAAGAACGCAACATCGCCTGCCTTATACCAACGGCTTGTCAATACTCGCTTATCAGCATTTGAAAACATCAAAGAGTTTGCAGTCACCTCTACACGATCACGAAGTGTTGAGTTATAGGTCTTTCCTCCCCAATAGTATGAGAATGCTACATTAAGTGTCAAACCTTTCCACTGGAACATTGTACTTGCATTTCCGCGATACAAAGGCTCGGCCGATCCCATAAATACCTTATTGCCAGCCTTCCATTCACTTGTGATATTTCCGTTTGCATCAAGGAATATCTCCTTACCTGTACTTGGATCAATACCTAACGATTTCACTGCATAGATTGCATTCTGAGGATCTCCCTCATAGAAAAGATTCTGAATATCTACAGAGTTTCCATCTGCATCCTCATCCTGTGCAAGATATGCTGCATTCTGAGCCTTGATAGCATCAGAAAGCTTAGTAATCTCATTCTTGTTATATACCAACTGACCACTAACCATCCAGCTGAAGTCGCTGTTGCGATTACGAATGATATATGCACTTAAAGCTGCTTCGAAACCATAGTTTTTAACCTCTCCGATATTGGCATTGTATGACGGGAATCCCATATCCAATGGAAGATCCATACTGCTCAACAGGTTACTGGTGTTCTTTGTGTAGTACTCGAATGATCCACGAATACGGTTATCCATAAATCCAAACTCTGCACCAACGTTAAACTCATCGGTCTTCTGCCATGAAAGATCAGGATTTCCCCAACCGGAAAGTTGAGCTCCCATCCAGTTCATATACTTGTTATTGTTGATGGTTGTATAGTATGTATATGCATCTGTCATTCCGGCTCCAGAAGCAGCTCCGGTCTCACCATAAGATGCCTTCAAGCGTAGATTATTTACAAAAACACTATTATTCAACCACTTCTCCTGGTGCAGATTCCAACCGATACCGGCACTCCAGAACGGGGCGTATTTCTTATCACTGCCATATGCAGAACTTCCATCAATACGATATGACAAGTCTACGTAGTAACGATTGGCATAGATATAGTTCAGGTTGGCAGTAACACCAAACTGGCGAGATTTAGAGTTACTTCCAGAAGGAAGCTCATTAGCTGCATATTGACGAGCATTGGCAATGTTTACAATTGCATCGTTCGAGAATCCCTCAAACGCAGCATTGAATCCATCATATTTGCTCTGCATCATGCTCCAGTCAGCTCCAACATACAAAGAGTGAACATCTTTAAACACCTTACTATATGCTAAAGTAACATTAGCATTTACACTATTTGTCTTTCCATTAGAGTAACGATACAGACCTCTTCTCATAAAGCCCTCATCTGTTGAATACTCATCCACATTATCTACTGTAAAGTATGAGTGCTCGGCAGGCAGGAAGTGATCTGATGTTGATGTTGCTTTAGAAATTCCTAACTGTCCACGGAGAGTTAATTCCGGTAGAATTTTCCAATCTATAGAGAAGTTATTTGTAATATCATTGCTACCACTCTTATCAAAGAGATTCAATGAAGCATCATAGAGCGGATTCTGAGGTTTAGCAGCCCAAGCATAGAACGGATCGAAATAACGAATCAGGTTGCCATCGGCATCGTATGGAGCATTATATGGCTGTTGCGACACATAATCACTGAATGTTCCATAATTACTCTCGTGTGAGTGAGTATTTCCAAGCGAGGTATAGTTTCTGAACAACAAGTTCTTATACTCGTACATCAAGGTAATGGAACCATTAAATGTTCTACGGCTACTACCCTTCATCGCTCCATCGGTATACTTGTACTGCAACGAGGTTGCCCAACGGAACTCATTGCTACCACCCTCAAGACGTACATTATATCGAGAACCAACTCCTGTCTGCAATGGAATTGCCAGCCAATCAGTATTTACTCCTGACAAAACATCTTTTAAACGCTCGTTATAAGCTTGTTTATAAAGCAACTCCTGCTCACTGCTGATAGAATATGGCGCATCGTAAAGACCTGCTGCCTTCTCAACCTGAAGTTTCTCGGCAGCATTAAGCATATCGTATGATGTCAAATCCGGAACCTCAAGGGTAATTCCAGCCTCTGCATTAACTTTCAAGCGACCTGCAACAGGTCTCTTTGTTGTTACTACAATGACTCCATTCGCTCCGCGAGAACCATAAATAGCTGTAGCACTTGCATCCTTTAATATATTGATATTCTCAATCTCGTCGTCGTTATAGTCCATCAACTTCTCCAAAGATATCTCGAATCCATCCAATATAATCAGAGGTGCGTTTGGATTATGTCTATTGGCTTCGTTGTACTCTTCAACACTCATTGGAAGCGATGATGTACCACGAATATTGATATTTGGAAGAGTGTTAGGGTTGCTACCATTTATATTATCAATAGCAAAATTGATACTTGCATCGATATTCTTCAAAGTTTGTAACAAATTCTGACCACGATACATCTCAATTTTCTCCTTAGAAACTGTTGAAACCGATCCGGTATAACTCTCTTTTGCCTTATTAAAGATACCGGTGATCACAACCTCATCAAGAATTCTATTAGGGTCATCATTCAATACTACATCAATAACAGATGCTCCATTATATACAAACTCCTTCTGCTCCATACCCATAGAGTTGTATACCAAAGTCTGTCCCATTGCAACTTCAATACCGTAAACACCATTTACATCTGTAATTGCACCTATCGATGTTCCCTTGATCATTACTGTTGCACCAATCAAAGGCTCACCTTCAGAGTCCCTTACAAATCCTGTAAGAAGCTGAGGTTTTGCAGCTTGCACCTCTTTCTTTGTAATTGTAACAATGTTACCCTCAATCTGGTATGTATAACCCGCATTTCCAAAAACACGAGCCAGTACAGCTTGCAGAGTCTCATTATCAGCAGACACTGTTACTTTGAAATCCTTCATCAAATTGCTGTCATAGATAAAATCCACTCCTGTCTGAGAATGGATCTGATCAAAAAACATCTTAACTGAAGCATTTGTCAAAGCTAAACTAACCTTTTTTGAGGCATCTTGCATGCTCAATTCAGATCTCACTTGCAGAGGAGACTCCTCTGCCGCATAGCTACCGACCGTATGCATTAAGAACATACAGAGAACCATAGCCACACTTAATAGTCTAGGTCTTTTCATCATAGTTTATGTTTTAGATTAATTAAATTATTTATTTCGGGACGAAATCATTACTCTCCTGCCCTCCACACTTATATTTACCTTTGAGACCTTCTCTACAGCCTTGAAGATTCTATTTATATCCTCATATCGACTAAGATTTCCGGTAAATTGCAAATTCGCCAACTCACTCTGTTGAAAACGCACATCCATATCATACCATAGCGAGAGAGTCTCCATCATCTCGCCTAAAGAAGCCTCATTAAAAACAAAACGATTATAGTGCCATCCACACACGGCTAATGGATCATCTACCTTGTTTATTACAACACTATTAGCACCCTTATTCCATACAGCACACTCACCCGGTTTTACCATTGCAAATTCAACACCACCGGAACTTACTCCTATACTTCCTTGTTCTAGTGTAACTATTGTATTCTGCATAGAGTAACTATTGACATTAAAGCGAGTACCAAACTGTTTAATAGTTATACCATTAGTTTCAACCATAAATGGACGATTAGAATCGTGCGCAACTTCAAAATAGGCTTCTCCCGACAACTTAACTATCCTATTATCATTGCCAAAAGCCAGAGGATATGTTAACTCTGACAATGCATTCAAATGAACCTTAGTACCATCAGGAAGGACAACTCGGAACTCTCCACCACGCGGAGTATTGATTGTATTTGAATAGTCTGATAATTCTGGCGAGGTTTCATTTTTATAGTCGTAAGCAATAACCCCATTCTCTTCTGTAATCATCAAGTCCTCGTCAATTCTTAACCAACCCAACTCGGGAGAATCACTCAATTCATAGGTCTTTCCATTGCTTAAACTTAATATTGCACGTGAGGTTCCAGGGATAATTGCATCAGCAACAGGCTGTTGTCTGGTCATATAAAACGTAATTACTGCCGATGCAATAAGTATTGGAATTGCTATGACTGCAGCTCTTGCCCAACTATTTCTCCAGACAGACACGAAACGTGATCGTCTTTCACTATATCCTCGCTTCTTATATGCTGCATATAACTCCGAATAGTTTGAACGATTCGAAATTTTAGCAAAATAGGCCTGATGTTCAGGAGATTCATCAACCCATTTCATCAACATCAAATACTCCTCAGGAGTAATGGTGTCGGTTATGTGCTTAAGTAAAAGTTGTTTTATATCCATAGATTTGCACTTTAACTATGAATAAAACGACAAAACACCCCAAAAGGGGTATCAATAACTTAAAAAAAATAAAAATGATTTAAAATTAAATACCCATACAGATAAGGGTTATTAACATATAAAGGTCCAGATTATTGGTATCCGAGAATTCATCACGCAAAAACTTCATCGCTTTTTTCTTCTGCGTCTTTACCGTCTCAACAGATAAGTATAACTCTGCAGCAATTTGTTCATTGGAAAGGCCATCTAAATGGAGTAGAAAAATCTCTCTGCACCGTTTGGGTAATTTATCTATAGCTTTGAATAGCACATCCATAATATCGCGATCCATCTGTGCCTCCCAGAAAGAGTACTCTGCATTAGGACTTTCAAACCTGACATTGTCACTATAACGCCTTTCAACTTCCTGATGCTTAATGATATCCAAAGACAAATTACGTACACTTGTATATAGATATGAGCGAATAGAAGCCTCAGTATGGAACTCAAGTCTGCGCCCATTCAAGGACACAAAAGCCTCCTGAGTAATATCCTCTGCAATCTCTCGCTGTCCGACATACGAAAAGGCATACTCCACCAACGAACTGTAATAGTCACGATAAATCCGCTCTATATAAATCTCTCCTAACATCAAAACACTACCCCAAATTATTCGACAAAATTAAACAATTCTCAAAATTGACAATAAAAAAACCTTAAAATATCCTTATCATATTTATGCAACTTAACCAAACACTTGTTAAATTTGCAAAAAATAGAATACTAAAAATAGATATATGAAGAACCTACTACTATCCCTGCTACTTGCAGGTACAGCAGTTACAGCAACTGCACAGGAGGCAAGATTGCTACGTTTCCCCTCGACCAATGGTCAGGAGGTTGTATTTACCTATGGAGGAGATCTGTATAAGGCTCCACTTAACGGTGGCGATGCCATCCGATTAACATCACATGTTGGATATGAGATGTTTCCTCGTTTCTCACCAGATGGAAAATCAATCGCATTTACCGCACAATACGATGGAAATACTGAGGTATATACAATCCCGAGTAAGGGTGGTGAGCCAAAGCGCATGACCTATACTTCAACAAACGGCCGTGATGATATTGGCGATCGTATGGGCCCCAACAACATGGTACTTACATGGACCAATGATGGTCAAGGTATTATTTACCGTAACCGTATCGGTGGCAGTTTTGTTGGAAAGCTATGGAATATTTCTAAAGATGGCGGAATGCCACAACAGATTCCTCTTCCAGAGGGTGGTTTCTGTAGTTACTCTCCCGACGGGAAATTACTTGCATACAACAAGGTGATGCGCGAGTTCCGTACATGGAAGTACTATAAAGGTGGTATGGCCGATGATATATGGATCTATAATCCGGAGGCCCAAAGCGTAGAAAATATTACCAACAATGTATCTCAGGATATTATCCCTATGTGGATTGGCAATGAAATATTTTTCATCAGCGACCGCGATATGGTGATGAATCTGTTTGTTTATAATACCCAAACAAAAAAGGTAGAGAAGGTTACAAACTTTACTGACTACGATATTAAATTTCCAAGTACCGATGGCAAGATTATCGTATTTGAAAAGGGTGGCTATCTTTACAAATTTGACCCAACCACTCGCAACAGCACTAAAATCAATATCACTCTGAACGGTGAGAATCCATACGCACGCACAGAGATGAAAAATGTTGCCGGTAACATTACCGCAACAAGCCTCTCTCCCGACGGAAAGCGTTTGGCTATCACTGCACGCGGAGAGGTGTTTAATGTTCCAGCAACCGATGGAGTTACACGTAACATTACACGTACATCGGGCGCACACGAGCGTGGAGCTAAGTGGAGCCCGGACGGTAAATACATTGCCTACATCAGCGACCGCACAGGCGAGACTGAGATTTGGCTACAGGGCGAGAGTGGCGACCCTATCCAGCTCACTAAAGGAAACGACACATATATTCGCCAATTAATGTGGAGTCCTGACAGCAAAAAGGTTCTATATACAGACAGAAAGAACAGAATTGTTGAGGTTACAGTTGACTCAAAGAGCAAAAAGGTTATTACCACCGAGCCAAATGGTGAGTTCTATGGAGTAAACTACTCTCCAGACAGCAAGTGGTTGACCTTTACCAGAAGCGCTTCTAATGGAATGAGCGTTATCTACATCCGTAACCTTGAAACGAACAAAGAGTATCCTGTTACAGAGAAGTGGTACAGCTCATCATCGCCAACATTCAGTACCGATGGTAAATACCTTATCTTCACCTCTGCACGCGACTTTAACCCTACATACGGACAGTTGGAGTGGAACCACACATACAACCGTATGAACGGCTTGTATATGGCACTACTTTCAGCCGACACACCATCACCACTACTTCCAACAGACGGAACTCCTGACAAAGTCAAAGAGGAAACCTCGCCCGAAATGAAGATAGATACCGAGGGAATTCAGGGACGAATCATTAAACTACCACTACCGGCAGGAAGCTACAGAAACTTCTACTGCGACGGAAAGAAGGTTTGGTATTCAGGAAATGGGGGAGTTAAGGCGTTCAACCTTGCAAGCCAGAAGGAGGAGAGCGTTGCCGACGGAGCATCGTTCACTTTGACCCCGGGTAGCAAAAAGGCTCTATTCTCGAAAGGGAGACAACTATACGTTTGCGACTTCCCTACCGGAAAGGCTAATTTAAGCAACCCTGTGAACACCTCGGATATGGTTGCATTTGTCAACTACAAAGAGGAGTGGGCACAAATCTACGATGAGGTATGGCGTGCATTCCGCGACGGTTTCTACCTTGAGAATATGCACGGCTTGGATTGGAAAGCTATCAAGAAAAAATATGAGCCACTTGTTGCTCACGCACAGACCCGTTTGGATTTGAATTACGTAATTGGAGAGATGATAGGCGAGGTTGGCTGTGGCCACGCATACGTAAATCCGGGTGAGCTGCCAAAGGCAAAACGTATACAAATGGGACTTTTGGGAGCTGAGTTAAGTAAGGATAAGAGTGGTTACTACCGAATTGACAAGATTATCCCGGGTGCTATCTATTCGCAGACACTTCGTTCACCGCTTACCGAGCCTGGAATCAATGTAAACGAGGGTGAATATATCATTGCCATTGACGGAATCTCAACAAAGAGCGTTCAAAATATATATGAGCTATTGATTGGCAAGGCAAACGTTTTGACTGAGTTGACTATTAACTCTACTGCAAACGATAAGGGTGCACGTAAAGTTGTTATCAGTCCGATTGCCGACGAGGATCCTCTATACCACTACAATTGGGTACAAAACAACATTAAAAAGGTTGAAGAGGCTACCAACGGTAAGGTTGGATATATCTACATTCCTGATATGAGCGCAGAGGGATTAAATGAGTTTGCTCGATACTTCTACCCACAACTTGACAAAGAGGCTTTGATTATTGATGATCGTTCAAATGGAGGTGGTAACGTATCACCAATGATTATTGAGCGTCTTCTACGTCAACCATACAGAATGACAATGTGGCGCGGTCAGGAGCGCAACGGAACAATCCCAGATGCTACTCACTACGGTCCAAAAGTATTGTTGATTGACAAATACTCATGTTCAGATGGAGATCTGTTCCCATGGAGCTACAAGGCAAACAATATAGGAACAGTTGTCGGAACCAGAACATGGGGAGGTATAGTTGGTATCAGCGGTTCTCTGCCCTACATTGACGGAAGTGATATTCGCGTTCCATTCTTTACCAATTACGATGCTAAAACGGGCGAGTGGATTGTTGAGAACCACGGAGTAGATCCAGACATTCTTATCGACAATGACCCAATCAAACTTCAGAATGGTATTGATGAGCAGCTTAATAAAGCTATTGAGGTAATTATGGAGCAACTAAAAGAGCGCAAACCTCTTCCAAAAACTCCTAAACCTAGAACCATGAAAGATTTAGGTTGGTAAAATTACTAATGGTCCGCTTTCGGAGCTAAGTGGACCTTCTAACACCATGTGATACATTTCGTGTCCCAAAAGTGTAACAGGCTTATCCCGATGGAAACCAAGACGCGTATATAAACGCTCTGCATTGGGATTGGCCAAATCTACCAAAAGGGCAACACGACTAAAACCATTGGCAAAGGCTTGTTTTGAGGCCTCGCTTATTAAGGTAGCGCCTATACCCTGCCCCTGATATTCAGGCAGTACCGCCAATGAGTCCAAATAGAATTCACCGGGACCGGTCTCCTCTTCAAGTTGAGGAGCGGTTCCGGTAACTTTTTCTATCAGGGCGAATGTAGGCCTGCGTAGCTCCCACATCTTTGCACCGTCATATCCGATTATAGCACCAACCGATACTCCATTAATCTCGGCAACCAGGGTGTTTTTATAACTATAAACGGTATCGGGCTGAGCAACCACCTGCTCCATAAGTGACATTCCCAAACCTCCGCGAAGTTTCTCTGCAAGCTCTTCGCCAAGTGCAGCACAAACTACGTCGGCAATAAGAGCGACATCGCCTAAATCGGCCCTTCGGATATGGACTCCAGAAGTAAAATTATAGCTCATTTTAATATGAGGAATTCCATCAAGGATAAAGGGCTCTGAAGATTGTTCAAAACCCACCATTTCGTAAAATGGCTTTGCATACTCTTGTGCCTCTATATCAATCGTTTCTGCATCAAAGTAGCGTCTTGCCACCCCTATTGCCTCGCGCATAATACGAAGACCATAACCTTTGCCACGTTCTGTAGTGATGACTCTGCCTATGGAGATTTGCTCCATGTGTACTCCGGCAGGACAGACACGGGCCATTGAGAGGATTTTACCGTCGGAGTCGGCAAGCCACAAGTGAATTGAGGCCTGATCATCGTAGTCCAGATCCTGATAGACACAATTTTGTTCAACAACAAAAACCTCGCTTCTTACCTGAAGCAACGCATACAACTCATCGGTTGTAAGCTCAGGAAATCGTTTGATATAGAGTTTCATATTGTTATTATATCACCTGTTTTGAAAAATTTTACATCTGAGAACTTCTCTTGAAGAGTCTGTTTGGCCATATCGCCAGTACAGTGTCCGGTATAGAGGGTTATCTTTGGAGCTATACTCTGAATCTCCTTGACACATAGAGAAACTTCTTCACCAACCACTTCACTATCAACTAAATGCAAACCTCCCACAAATGCAACAACCCTATCCATTTCCGTAAATTCACGACACGAGCTAATTATATTAGCAGCCCCCAAATGTGAACAGGGAGATACTATTACCAAACCTTTATCAACTTTGATTGCCAAAGCAAACTCATGTGAAAAATCATCAAGCAGATCGATTGTTGAGGTGCGCTCCTTACAATAGAGAAAAGCATTACCCCTTGGCGTTGAATAAGTAGTACTATTTGTATGCACAAAAGCCACACTGGGTGTTATCCAACGGCTATGATACAAAGGAATAATATTATCTCCATGGGTCTTAATTACATTGTGATCCGGACTTATATCACGCTTAAAGCCTCGTCTTGCCGATGTGTAAGAATTATTTGCAATATGTTCCGAAAGATATACCTGTTTTTGTGGATAGTTTTCAAAAAAATCTTTTAACCCCCCAATATGGTCTGAGTGACCATGAGAGATAAAGGCAAAATCCATACTTTCCAACTCTACATTTAGGTGCTCCGCATTCCTGATAAATGCCTCGGAAGCTCCCATATCGCAAAGTATAGCTGCATCGGAACTCTCTATATAAAGCGATAAACCATGCTCACAAAGCAAGCCATCCTCAGCTGCCGGAGAGTTATCTACCAACACATATATCTTTATACTACTCTTCATATATGCAAAATTATAGGAATTTGTGGAAAGTTTCTAACTTTGCATAGAAGAATAAACATACAATTATGAAGATACAGAGAATTGTCTTTACAGTCATAGTAACACTATTAACTGTAGTAGCTTGCACCTCAACAAAGAACAATGATATTGAAATCATCCCTATTCAGGACAATTTAGAACCTCGTTTAATGCCTCTTGCACTATTTCCGGAGGCAAATGACAGTTTGGTCGAGTACTTTAAATTAGAGAATGGAGTGCCCTCGTCCGTAAGTACCTTTTTGCTAAAATGCAATGACAAGACTACTCTTTTTGATGCAGGATTGGGAGCCCCGGATTCTCAGTTACTACCGGGAATCAAGAGTGCTGGCGTTGAGCCTTGCAATATTGACTACATATTATTAACACATTTACATGGCGACCACATTGGAGGTTTAGTTATTAAGGGCGAGGCCACATTTGTTAACGCAAAACTCTACATTCCCAAAAGCGAATATGATTACTGGAGCAACGCAGAAGGCGGAACTGCTTCAAAACTTCAAGAGATTGCAAAACTCTATGGCGAGAAAATGATTCTATTTGAGAGTAGTGATGAGTTACCTTGCGGAATTGAGGCAATTGAGGCGTACGGTCACTCTCCGGGCCACACAATGTACAAGATTGGCAAAAATCTGATTGCGGGTGATATTATGCACGGAGTTTTGTTACAACTTACAGATCCTGAGGTATGTGCAAACTACGATATGGATAAAGCAAAGGCTATCGAGGCGCGTAAGATGGCAATAGAGATGGCAACAAAAGAGGGGTTGACTATGTATGGAATGCACTTCCCATATCCATATAAAATTCAGTTCCCCGTTGATAAGGGGCGCCACGAATTGTACTCATGGAGAGCAACAGGCAACCCTATCATTACCCATAAACATAGTGCCGACCCAGCCCCAATTGTAAAGGGCGATACTATATGGTTATACACAGGATGCGACTACCAGGGAAACCAAAACAACTACCGTATGTATGAGTGGAACCTCTACTCCTCAACAGACATGGTAAATTGGACCGAGCATGCCATCCCGCTTCATGTGGATGAGTTCAAGTGGCAAAACTCGCACGCTGCATACGCAGGCCATGTAATTGAGCGCAATGGTAAATGGTACTTCTATGTAAGTACCAACTGGTGCGGAATAGGAGTCGCTGTTGCCGATTCGCCATACGGACCATTTAAGGATGCAATAGGCAAACAACTATTAACCACTCGCGACTGTCCCGGCACTACACACTCATGGGCATGTATAGACCCGTTCGTTACTATTGACCAGGATGGTCAGGCATGGATTCTATGGGGAAATGGAAAGTGCTTTATTGCAAAACTGAAAGATAATATGGTGGAAATTGATGGTGAAGTGCGTGAAATTCCAATTTCAGGAACCACATTCACCGAAGCTCCATGGGTACACAAGCATGGCGATTGGTACTACCTCACATTTGCTGAGGGATGGCCGGAGAAGATTGGCTACGCCATGAGCAAAAATATTGACGGACCCTACGAATACAAAGGTATTCTTTCTGAGATGGCAGGAAACTGTAATACAACCCACCCGGCTGTTGTAACATTCAAGGGTAAAGATTGGTTCTTTACACACAATGGAGCTCTGCCCGAGGGAACAAGTTATAGCCGAAGCGTATGCGCACAACCATTGGGATATGCCCCAAATGGCGAACTGCTCAAGTGCGACATAGTAACGAACTTAAGCATCTTTGATTCGTATTAAAGCATTGCTTAATATTGCCATAACACCTCCTGTAGTAATTCCGGAAGAAAATATATTTCGCAATGTTTCAGGCAATTGAGACAATATCTCTGGTACTAACTCCACACTGAGACCTAAACTAAAACTGATTGCCATTACAAGTGTAGCTTTTCTGTCTATGTTTTGCGACGCTATTATACGAATTCCTGAAGCTGCCACTGTTCCAAACATTAAGAGAGTTGCACCTCCTAATACAGGCTCAGGCATTAAAGAAAATACCAAACCTACCATAGGGAACAAACCTAACAATACAAGCATAATTGCAATAAAGTAACCAACATACCTACTTGCAACTCCTGTTAATTGAATCATACCATTATTTTGGGCAAAGATAGAGTTAGGGAATGAGTTAAAAACTCCGGCAATGGCAGAATTAAAACCATCTGCAAGGATTCCACCTGATGCTCTCTTCATAAACTTATCACCCTCTACTTCTTGTCCGGATATCATAGAATTTGCTGTGATATCACCATAAGCTTCAATAGCAGTAATCAAATACACCAAACCTAATGATATAATAGCTGACAGATCAAAAGAGATACCATAACGAAAAGGGATAGGAACATTAAATGAGCCATAATTATTAAGTCCTGAAAAATCAATGTCCCCCATCAACCATGCCGCAATATAACCTATTAACAAGCCTATCACAATAGAGCTCATCCTAAGGTATTGATTAGAACTACGATTAAAAAATATTATTGAAAATAAAACAAGAGCAGATAGTCCAATGTGTTCAAATGCTCCAAATGTACCGGTTTCCTTGGCAACCTCACCACCTCCGCATGCCGTAACCGCAACTTTTATCAAACTCAAACCAATCAATGTAACCACTATTCCGGAAACCAAAGGAGTTATAACACGTCGAGTATATTTCAAAACTCTACTTACCAACATCTCTACTCCGGAAGCAGCTATTGTGGCTCCAAAAATAACCGGCAAACCGCCTGTCAGACCGGCAGAAATTATAGGGCCTATAAATGAAAAGCTTGTACCTTGCACACATAGTAACCCACATCCAAAAGGGCCAACTTTACGACACTGCACAAATGTAGCCAATCCCGATACGAAAAGTGACATTGAAACCAAATATCCCGTTGTCTCTAAATCTAAATTCAAAGCTCCGGATATAATTAATGGAGGTGTTATTATAGCCACGAAAACTGCCAACAAGTGTTGCAATGCAGCAAAAAAAGTTTCGCGAAAAGAGGGACGCTCCTCTAAACCATAAATAATTCCTTTAGGTTTAGATGATGTTACATTACTTTGATTCATACAATACTTATTCTTATCTCAATTTAATTTGGCAATCATCCAAACTTTCAATAATAGCTAAAGATTCAACATGAACACCCTGTTGGCGCAACTTATTTCCTCCAGATTGGAATGCCTTCTCAATCAAAAATCCCATTCCAACCATTTCTGCTCCGGCTTGATTAACCAAATCTATCATACCTAATCCTGCATTACCATTTGCTAAGAAATCATCAATAAACAATACTTTATCTCCAGGCAACAGGTAGTCTTTACTAACACAAACGGTATAGGTTGTATTCTTGGTGAAAGAGAACACCTCAGTCACAAGCATATTTTCCATTGTACTGGGTTGACGTTTCTTAGCAAAAACTACAGGTAATTCCAATAAATAACCAACCATAATGGCAGGAGCAATTCCACTAGCCTCGACAGTTAAAATCTTATTTATTTTAGTACCTGCAAAACGACGCACAAACTCTACAGCCATAGACTTCATCAAAATAGGATCCATCTGGTGATTGATAAAGTTATCCACTTTTAAGATTCCTCCAGGAAAACATTTACCATCTTTTAATATTCTCTCTTTTAGTACTTTCATCTTCAAGAAATTTTCGCAAAAGTAATATATTTTATTATCTTTTAAAATAAAACCTAAAGTGTTCCAATAATATTTATAATTTTGTCATGTAATAGTACCAATAAGAATTACAGAATGGACAGTGAATATTTAGATATATTTGAAGGCAGATTGGAGCAAGAGATGCTTAAGTTGTGCTCTTCTTACAATATGTTGTGCGGAACTATACTTGCAACCGACGATATTGACGACAAGTGGCGTGAGTTAGCCCCGGAATATATGGCCGATGCAGTTCTACAAATTAATCAATACCCATCGGTTGCTATTGCCTGGGCTGGTTACTTGGGAATTGCCATTGCACATGGTTGGGATGCAGATTGGGATGCCTTCAAAGATGTTGAATATAAATCCTATTATGGTGAGCGAGGTTTTGATGATATGGACGAGCATATCATTAAAAACCTATTGAATATTGAACTTGAATCACCCCAGGCAACTGCCATCGAGGATATGTTACGCAGATGCGCACAATGCGCAATCAGCATGATTCGCCACGAACAGATTGAGGGACAAACCTCCGTAATGTTCCATATTATTGCCCGCGCCTGTAAAGTGATGTTCCGCATCGGTGCAGCAATGGAGTTAAAACGCCTTGGCTATAAATTCGAGAAAGTCACCCTGGATAACTAAATATTATTGGATAGAGTAATATTCCTCTATTCATATATCGTGGCGACTATGCGACGCTCACCGCCGTAGTCGCGAAACTCTGCCAGATAGATTCCTTGCCAGGTGCCAAGATTCAACTTTCCATTGGTAATTGGGATTGTTAAACTCACCCCAAAGAGCGATGATTTTGCGTGCGCAGGCATATCATCAGAACCCTCCATTGTATGCAAATAGTAGGGCTCATTCTCCTTAACCAAACGATCCAAAATTTGGGCCATATCGACACGTACATCGGGATCGGCATTCTCATTAATTGTCAAACCGCACGATGTATGTTGCACAAAAAGATTCAGCAACCCTGTCTGTGGCAAGGGTTTTGGCAACTTCTCCATAATCTCACGAGTTACCAAATGGCAACCTCGCCTCTTAGCTCCTAAATAAAATGTAATTTGCTTAATCATAACTCAACAAAGATAGCTAAATTTCATAATAAATATCTGTAACTTTGTGAAAAGTTCAAAACTAATGAGTTGTATCAATATTTCTATCGGCAATCGAATACGTAACTGAGCATTTCAATATTGAAATGTCAAAACCTGAGAGTATTATATGCAAACACTCAGAAAAGAATAACCAATGTATTAAGGAGCGATGTCCGTTTTATAAAAAGTAATCCCGAAATATTGGTTTGAGTCAATATTTCGGGATTAACAAACTCGGTTATCTTATAAAGTGCATCGGCTCCCAAGGTTCATCGGATGGGCGACCAGGGGCCGGTTTTCCATCGGTGCATTTCAACAACCATGCCATATTTCGGGCGAGGGTTCTCATGGTTTGCATTCCCTCGGTATCGAGTTCTGCCTCTCCCGGTTCACGCCCATACACAATATTCCAGTATTGCGATGTTACCACCGGCATATTCAACATCTGAAAAGGCATATTCATAGCTTCAAATGCAGCTGTCGCACCACCACGTCTGCACACTGCAATTGATGCTGCCGGCTTACCCGCAATACTTGCACTATTTGAATAGAAAGCTCTTTGCAAAATAGCAAGTAAAGCTCCGTTAGGCTGACCATAATAAACCGGAGAACCGATTATCAAACCATCAACCTCACTGAATTTTTCTGAAACTCTATTACAAATATCATCGTCGAATATACAACGACGAAGTGACTTTGCAGCGCACTGACCACAAGCAATACATCCGCGAACCGGACTATTACCAATCCAGACAATTTCGCTCTCAATACCCTCTTTACTTAGCTCCTGAGCCACTCGTGTCAAAGCGACTGCAGTATTCCCCTTTTGGCGAGGACTTCCGTTTACCAATAATACTTTCATATATCTTTTGTTAATTCTCTTTTACCTGTTTCCCTGTCATGTGTTCTATTGAAAAATCTAACAACACTGTATGCGGAGCATTATGAAGTAGTTCTGCATTAATATCATATCCGACCGGAAAATATTTCTCTCCAAACTGGCGCAATCTTATCATGCGTTCCTCTTCCTTATTAACAATAGAGACCGTCCCAAAACAAACTACACTTCGAACGTGAAACCACCAATCATTCTTCTCCTTGACAGGTTCATCAATTATGGTAAAACACGCCTTCGGATTCGTTTTTATTACGTCAATCTTATGTCCAGAAACTGCACTATGAAAATAGATGTGATTCTCATGATAAAGGAAATTCATTGGAATTGTATATGGGAACCCTCCCTCACCATTAACAGCAAGAAATCCTCTATAACCTCTTTCCAAAATCGCTTTACACTCCTCATCTGGCAACTGCTGCTTAAAGCGACGCATTGGCCTAAACTCTGAATCCTCGCCTAATGAATTTAAAACAGAAGTTGTATTCGTACTCTTCATATTACACTATCTCTATTTTACTACTTGAATTATTTCCCTCCTGAATTACGCGAATCTGCACCGGAATACGCTCCTGCAACTCCTCGACATGCGAAATAATCCCGACATGCCGACCGGCTTTGGTATGCAATGATCGCAATGTATTGACAGCATTCTGCAACGGCTCTCCGCTCAAAGTTCCAAAACCCTCATCAATAAACAGAGTATCAACGGCAAGCGACTGCCCTATATCGCTTAAGGCTAAAGCCAGCGAAAGGGATACCAAAAAACTTTCACCTCCGGAAATGGTACTTGCAGGACGCACAACATATCCATGATAGGCATCCTCGAGCAGAATAACAAAGGTTCCCGGTTTAACTTTTAACGAATAACGCTCGGTCAAGGTTCTCATATAGTGATTGGCCGAGTGAATCAGTGTTGCCAAAACATAACTCTGGGCAATCTTTCGGAAAGTGCTTCCCCTAGCATCTCCAAACATCTTGTTCAGACGCTCCCACCTGCTACATTCACTTCCCAACTCCTTCGCCTTTTCAATAAGAACTCCCAAACGTCTCTTATTCTCGGCATCGCTCCTCAACTCCTGATTGATTGCACCCTTGCGCTCATTAATCTGAGTAATCTGATATTCAAACTCCTCAACACGGCCATTCAAAGAGTCCAAAGAGTCCTCATCACTCAACTCAGGAGCACTCTGCATATGCTCTTCAAGTTGCTTACGTGCTGATTCGCATAAAGTTCTCTTTGCAACAACTGCATTACGAGTCTCATTGAGCGAGGTTTCAAAACCTGAAATCACATCGCGTGTATAACCCGCCAACTCATTGAGCCGCTCAACAGTGATCGCCTCATGCTCGGTCAGGAATATATGTAACTTCTCAGAATGCAACTCATACGCCTCAACAGCAGATTTCAATACACCTAAAGCCGTAATAACAGCTCCATTCACTTCGGTAGCATACTCCAGCAAACCATCCATCTTCACAACGCTCCCCTGCTCAACATCAGCCCAACCAGGCATCTCCTGACGAATATTAGCAATTATAGTCTCTACGCTTCTGCAACTGCTATTTGCACTCTCAATAGAGGAGTTCAGTGTAATACCCAACTCGCACTGAGCATTATAATTACGAGTAGCCTTGTTCAAACGCTCAACATAATCCACCGGATACTCATTCCAGTCTATTCGCCACTCGCCCAACTTTACAACACCATCAATCCCCTCTTTTGCACGTGTGATGTCCAACTCCTTAGCCTGAATAATTGCCTCGCAAGCCTTAATCCTTGCTCTGCACTCGCTCACCTCCCTATCAGCCTTTATAACAGCCTCATTAGTACGTTCAGTCTCCTTACGCTTTGCCTCAAGTTCAACACGCCTCCTCTTGACAAGTGTCTCTATTTGTTCACCACTCTTTATTTTTGAATCAAGCTCACTCTTGACACTTAAACGACTCGTTTCCAACTCTGTAAGCCTTGACAAAGTGGAGTCATCAAACAACTCAACTCCACACAACCTACAGGCCTCAACAACCTTGGCAATAGCCATATCGACCGATTTATCCTGCTCCATTGCACTGCTCTCCTGCTCGCACGAGGCATTAGCGGCCTTAATCTCAGCCTCAACCTCCTTCTTCCTGTCAAGCAACTTCCTATATGCCACCTCAGCCTCATCGTAACTCTTTTGCAAAGCAGCCACAAGTTCCGACAACTCATCTTCACAGGGAATAGCACTCTCTATCTTCTGACGACATATAGGACAAGTATCTCCAACTTGAAGCTTCAAACGAAGCGTCTTAGCAAACTTATCAACAGTATCACGCTGTTTCTCAAGGTTCTCTTTATTAACATTAACTCGTACCTCTGCCTCGTGAATTGGCCCATTCATAGCTGCCAACTCCTCCTTTTTAGCATTAACAACCTCATAACTCCGGGCGAGGTCTTGTTTTCGTTTCTCAAAGCGTCCCCTCTCATGGTCAAGATACCCAATACGCTCCTTAGCAGTCGCAATATTGGCTAACAACTCATTAATATCGTCATGCTGTTTACGAAGTCCGGCCAGATTCAAAGCAGTAAGCGACTCTTCTTGCTCATGTAACTCCTTACTCATTTGCTCAAACAGAGCCTTTGTTTGGGATGACACATTAACAGCACTCTCATACGCAGGAGTGAGCTTACCGCTTAACAACTGAGTCTCATTATCAATCTCTCCCCGCTTCTCTGCCACAATCTTGGAACCATCAGCTAAACTATTCAAATAGCCGATAATTGTCTGGGCATTAGCATATACCTCACGACACTCCTTCTCACTCTCAATAAAGGTATCAATCTCACGCTTTCTCAACTCCAATGCCTCACGCTCATTTATATCAAAGCGATATGCGCCCAAAATCTTAGCATATGACTCAGCCAACGATTCCAATCTCTCCTTTTGTCTGCGCTGCTGCTCCTGAGCTTTGGCAATCTCACCCAGCCTGCTTCGGGCATCTATAGATAGGTTCCACTCCTTGACAAGCAGCTCTCTCTGCTTAAACTCCTCGCCCTCAACCTCTTGTCTTATCCTCTCCCACGCATCCGAGGACTCGCCCAAAGCTCTCTGCAGATTAGTTTGAGTTGTTATCCAATTGCGCTTTACAACAACCTTTTCACTCTCCGCTTTTAGAGTTTTAAACTGCTCGTCAAGAGCTGCCAACTGCTCATTGCGCGACACAATCTCCTCGGGTAAAAGAGTTACAACTCCTTTAATATCACGCTCAGCCTCCTCGTAAGCCTGGCGTTTCTGGCTGGCTACTTCATATATCTTCGCACCTATCCTTGAGTAGTCATCAACTCCGGTAATCTTCTCCAGAATTTCGGCCTTATCATCATCCCTGCTATTAAGGAAACGGGTAAACTCACCCTGAGCAAGAAGAGTGGTTCGACAAAACTGATTGAAATCCAATCCTATTGCAGCTTTTATCTCCTCCTTTATCTCGCCATCCTTGGTTATTGTATAACCTGTATCCAGATTCCGCAACTGCCACTCCTTATTCTGAATATTACCGGTTACCTTTCTTCTTGCACGCGACACCGACCACTTTGCCTCATAGTGCACACCGTTACTGCCGACAAAAGTCAGAGAGGCAAAGGCCTCGCCCGTATTCCTTCTCATCAATTGACGAGGATCTTTCAATTTGAAATCACGGCTCACATCCCTTACATCGCCCTCCATCTTTGTACCATCAAGACGTGGTGTATCGGCATATAGTGCCAGACAGATAGCATCAAGAATTGTTGTCTTGCCCGAGCCGGTCTTACCGGTAATCAGAAACACCTCGCTGCCTGCCAAAGGCTCAGCCTCAAAATCGATAACCGCATCCTCGATCGATGCTATATTGTGAATTACAAGCTTCTGAAACTTCATACCAACCTCCGCTTTAATCGTTACGCGACTCTGCATCCAACATGCTGACCACCTCAACAAAGAGCTCCTCCAACTCCCCCTCAAACGTCACCCCGATATCATCGGCATAACGTCGGGCTATATCGATGGGGGTCTCATTCTGAAACTCCTGCACAGTAAGCACTCTGGAGTCGTGCTCACGGGGCGTTTTCCGTTTAGAATTGATATAACAAAATCGGCACGCCTTACCCTCGGTCAGTGCAACGGCCTCGCTATTTGCCTCAACCGGCAAGAAATCATCAAACTCTACATTAAGACGGATATAGGCCGGAATATCACTCGGAAAATTCTGTAACAAACGCTTTGCCCCCTCCCAGGTCGTCATTCCCTCAATAGGTAAAGTTACTAATGGGCGAGGATTCTCAATTTCAACCCTTCGCACCTTAGGAGTATCTCCATGTCTCTCTATCTCAACAATACTCACCGAATGAGGATAATTCTCATCGAAACTAACCGGAACAGGAGTGCCACTATATCGAACATTATGTCTCCCTGAATGTACAAACTGTTCACGATGGATGTGGCCAAGAGCAAGATAATCATACCCCTCGCCCATCTGCTCCAAATCGGCAGAATCGATACCGCCCACACAATACTCCGTTTTATGGCTATGACCGGTAAAATCACACCCCTTAACCGTGGTATGAGCAGCCATTATGACCGGCAATCCGCCGCTGTTACGCTCCCCAACAACATCAAGCAAGGTTTGAAAGAACCCTTCCGGAATATTTCTCTCATAGGTATATGGAATTGCCAGGATATACCCCTTGCCGGGAATCTCAATAATATGTTCCTCAATACTCTCTCTATCAAGAGTACCTATAGTATGCACATCCAACGCCCTCCATGGTGTGCGGAAAATTTCGTGCTTAGTGCCACTATCGTGATTACCGGCAATAATGACTATCGTCATCTGCGGATTGGCGTTTCGGATATCCACCAAAGCATCGGTAAACATTGTCTGCACCGCTGCCGAGGGCTGGGCTGTATCATACACATCACCACAAAGCAGAAAGAGATCCGGCATCTCACTGCGCACAATATCCACCATCTGCGCAAGCATTGCCCTCTGCTCCTCGCCCCTGTCAAAATTGTAAAGCGTATGTCCTAAATGCCAATCGCTTGTATGTAGTATCTTCATGACAAAAAATTAGAATCTGATTAAGACCCTGTTTTAAATTTAAAACAGAGTCTAACTTTTAGAGTTGTTCATTGCAAAGTTAATAAACCCCAGCCAAAAGCCCTCCACCAACCGCCACAAAAACCCGTAAACTTTAAAACTCTTTCATTGAGAACAACCATTTCGGAAAAAACAAGCCCCCAACCTCAACAAAAAACAACAACCCTAAAGCCTTTACAAAACTGCCAATCTCAACCGCACATACCGTAACCGCCATTACGGTAATAAGCGTTACGATAAAAGAATTAAAACGAATCGACACTACAATTATTTACATTTCCACATATTTTCATTCATAAAAATAGAAATTAGCATAATAAACCCAAGGTAAAAAGAGTAATTCCAACTTGGAATTCTTCACCATTGCGATAACAAATAAACATTTATAATTATGATATACGGATACATTCGAGTAAGCAGTGAGCTTACAAATCATGAACTAACCAATGAAATATTTGAACCATTTGAGCAAGTGAGTCAAATTCAGGCCCAACTGCTTGGTGCTACATTTAAGATGCCGTCTGGTGGCCCTGCACAAACTCATGTTGGAACAGGTGGCGGTGGTTCATCATCCGATATGCCTTGGGGAGAGAACAAGAGTGACAGCAACACATCAAGAAGGAGGAGATAATTATGGGAGTATCAATACTCCTCCGGCATATCATTGCCTTCAAGAGGTTGTCGATACCCTTGACATTGTATGTAGCTCGTCACAGTTGGGCAAGCATAGCCAAGCAGAAGCAGATTCCCATTAGCGTCATCAGTGATGCCCTCGGTCATGACTCCGAAAAGACCACACTTATATACCTTTCTACGCTTGATACTTCAGCGGTAGATAATGCCAATCGTGAGATTTTGGCAGCATTGGGAGAATGGTAAATCAAAGGTACCACAGACAAAAACGGTGTAAATACACCCAAAATGTCTCCGACATATCACCGACATTTTGGGTGTCAAAGACAATTATTTGCAGCAACAACCATAAAAACTATGGATTTATTGCACTAATGACAAAATTATTTGTACTTTTGCACTATCGTAACCGCCATTACGGTAATGAGTATTACGATAAAACTTA
>JAGBFU010000021.1 GCA_017936285.1 Marinifilaceae bacterium
AAAGTTACAAAAATGAAAGCAATTCACAACAAGTATGCGTTTGATCCAAAACCAAAATACGCTGTTTCTGATTAGTCAAAGTTGCAAAATGAAAGTTATTTTTACGGTTTTGTTTTTGATACTCTTTAAGTAGCTGTAATTTAAGAAGCTGTTTTAAATTTATTTCGAGATTATTTGCGTCAAAACGCCAATATGGGATGCACCTCGATAAAAGAGTCGAATAAATTTGCACTTTTGCTCTCGGTTTTCACCATATTTGAGAAAGATTTTTGAGTATAGATTTTACTTCGTAGCGAAGGCAATATAAAATATTGCCAAGATGGGAAGTGAGATATAGACCCAAAGATTCTCAAAGAATCCGAAACTAATTTAAGCAGTGTAAATAAGCCATAAACAATAAATTTAAAACAGATTCTTATACCTCTATCGGGTCGCCAAGGAATTTGGGCTGTCTATTGATAATGAGGTCTAAAAACATTTTGCATCGTGCTAGTGACTCTCTTAAGAAACCGAAATAGATATATGTACGGGTACGCTTGATATCCTTAGCATTGAATCCAATTGCCTCAATACCTTTGCATCTGGCAATGAATACAGCTCGCTCGTTGTGGTAGCCTTGCGATATAATGGTAAACTTGCTTTGTCCGAATACCTTTTTGGCACGTATCACAGAGTCCCATGTTCTGAAACCTGCGTAATCAAGTACTATGGCAGATGCCGGGATACCTCGCTCAATTAAGGCATTTTTCATGTATTGGGGCTCGTCATAGGTCTTGACGTGATTATCTCCACTTACTAAGATGCGATCAATCTTTCCTGCATTATAGAGGGCTACGCATGCATCTATTCTGTACGTAAAGTAGTAATTGGGACCTCCGTTACGAGCATATGGCGATGTCCCCAATACCAGTCCAACTCGGTTATGTGGGGTCTCTGCAACATTTTCATATACCTTATTTTTGGTATAGCATGAAACAATCAGGTGTGATGTCAATATCCCGATGATTAGAATTATTGTAGATGAAATGGTGAATTTGAGTATCTTTTTAATTGTTTTGAACATATTGTGTGTCCGTGTGTTGTGTTATAAATAGCTCATTCTGTATTGTGTTCCATTACTTTCAATATAGGCGAGGATTCGTTTGAATACCTTTTCGACTTCTGTAGGTGTTGAAAACAGCTCTGTCGTTTTAAATTGGTTGGCAATTGTCTCTGCCAATCTTTCAACTGAGCAATCCAATGTGTTTGCAAGTACCTTTGCATCGTCGCTTTTAATGATGGCTCTGATGTCATCGTTGTCCCATGAATCATTATTATCAATAAATTCGTATCTCAATCCCAACTCTCCATCTCGGTCTACTCCGGCTTTTAATGTTGCGGAGTAATTGGGGTTCTCTTTGGTCCTGCAGATTAATATATCGAAATTGATCATAATTCAGTACAAATGAAAAAGTACGGCACAAAGTTATTGAAAAATTATTACTTTTGTAGTTGGCAGATACTACTTTTATCTGATTTTCAAATCTTACCCCAAATGAACACGTTCAGCAGATGAATCTATTCACGGGTAGGAACGAAGTATGAAAAATTTAATAAAGTTATAGAGTATGAGCAAGTTTTGGATGATGGCATTGGTAGCGATGGTTGCCATTGCATGTAAAGGTAAAGCAACAAATGCGGTTCAGGGCGAGGCCTCGCCTGCAGAGATGCAAACTGAGCAGAAAGTTTATGAGAATGATTACATTGTACAGGTGGGCGATATGGCTCCTGACTTTGAGTTGATTATGGACGATGGCTCAACATTTAAACTTTCGGATCATCGTGGCAAGTTGGTGATGTTGCAGTTCACTGCAAGCTGGTGCGGTATTTGCCGTCAGGAGATGCCGCATATTGAGGAGCAGATATGGCAGCGTCATAAGGATAACAAGGATTTTGTTCTGGTAGGAGTTTGTCGTAGGGACTCTCTTGAGCAGGCAAAGCAGTTGGCCGAGAGTACAGGCGTAACCTATCACATGGTGCTTGACCCGGAGTCTGAGGCATTTACCAAATATGCTACGGCAAAAGCGGGAGTAACCAGAAATGTTTTGGTATCGCCCGAGGGTAAAATCATTATGTTGACACGACTATTCAAGCAGGATGAGTTTAATCAATTGGTAAAGACTATTGATAAACAACTTCTTGATTGATTATGGATTATCAGTCAATATTAGAGAAGATCTATAGGGAAATCCTGCCTTTCGCCGGACAGGGAGAGCAGGCGGGTTATATCCCGGCTTTGCAGCGAGTCAATCCTGATCAATATGGCATGTGTCTGCAGACCGTTGATGGATGCAGTTTTTCATGTATGAAGGCTGATACTCGCTTTTCCATTCAGAGTATAGCAAAGGTCTTTGCATTGGCAATGGGGTTGTCATTGCGGGGCGAGGGTTTGTGGACCAGAGTTGGCAAGGAACCGTCGGGTACTGCTTTTAACTCGTTGGTGCAGTTGGAGATAGAGAAGGGTATTCCGCGTAATCCATTTATCAATGCTGGTGCAATTGTGGTTGCCGATGTGTTGATGAGCGAACTTAAGAACCCTGAGGAGGAGTTTTTGAGTTTTGTCCGTGCTTTGTGTGGCGATGACTCTATTAACTACAATCTTGAGGTTGCAAATTCCGAGCGCGAGGTTGGTTACCTTAATGCGGCTATAGCAAATCTGTTAAAGTATCATGGAACTATAAAAAATGAGATAGAGCCTCTGTTGATGTTCTATTTCAAGATGTGCTCTGTGGAGATGAGTTGCAAGGAGTTGGCAAGAGCATTTTTGCCTTTTACCAATCGCAAGCGTTTCGCTTATGCCGGTTACACCTTGTCAATATCGCAAATCAAGCGTTTGAATGCGGTGATGCAGACTTGTGGATTCTACGATGAGGCGGGCGAGTTTTCGTACCTTGTAGGTTTGCCTGGAAAGAGTGGAGTAGGCGGTGGCATTGTGGCAATCTATCCTATGCGCTATTCAGTTGCAGTCTGGAGTCCTCGCTTGAACTCAAAGGGAAACTCTGTAATGGGAATGAAGGCGTTGGAACTTTTGACTACCTATACCGAGGAATCGATTTTTTAAAACCATTTGCCTTATAATAAGGGGGAGGCTAATAAACTTGTTAGACAGCTTCTGATAGAATAAGCGAGGTCTCAGCAGATGAAACCTCGCTTATCTATTTTAGTGTGGTGATTGATTTACTTCAATCCGCGGTTCTCAAGAAGTGCATCGATACCAGGCTCTTTGCCACGGAAGTTAACGTACATATCCATTGCGTCATCAATTCCTCCCGGGGTCAGAATATACTTGCGGAATTTGGCAGCCATCTCTTTGTTGAACAGCTCGCCATCCTCGGTAAATGCCTTGAATGCATCTGCATCAAGCACCTCTGCCCAAATGTAGCTGTAGTAACCGGCAGTGTAACCTCCACCCATTGTGTGGTTGAAGTAGGTGGTGCGGTAACGTGATGGAATCTGCTTCAACAAGCCTCGCTTACCTAAAGTCTCAGCTTCAAACGCCATAACATCCATATCTGCAGGAATCTCATTCAATACATGGAAGTCCATGTCAAGAAGCGATGCTGCAAGGTACTCAACTGTTACAAAGCCCTGGCCATATTTGCCACTCTTATCCATCTTCTCAACCAACTCAGCAGGGATAATCTCGCCTGTCTGGTAGTGCTTAGCATACAGTTTAAGCATCTCCGGCTGGAATACCCAGTGCTCGTTAACCTGTGATGGAAGCTCAACGAAGTCACGTGGAACTCCTGAAATTCCGTAGTAGTGAACATCCTTGAACAAGTTGTGTAGGGCGTGTCCAAACTCATGGAACATTGTCTCAGCCTCGTCTGCGCTAAGAAGTGCAGGCTGTCCTGGTGATGGTTTTGTGAAGTTGCATACAATAGTTACAACCGGAGCAACTCTCTTGCCATCTTTGTAGGTTTGTGAACGGTATGTTCCGCACCATGCACCGCCACGCTTGCTTGCACGTGGGAAGTAGTCTAAGTATAGAACTCCAAGGTGTGTGCCGTCGGCGTCCTTACACTCGAATGCCTCTGCATCGGGGTGTGGAAGTGGAATGTTCTCGATAGCGGTGAATGTTACACCATACAAATTGTTTGCAAAGGTAAACATTCCATTGCGAACATTCTCAAGCTGCAAATATGGGCGTACCTGAGTCTCGTCAAGGTTAAATTTAGCCTTTTTGGCACGGCTTGTATAGAATGACCAGTCCCATCCCTCGGCGGTAAAGTTCTTGCCATCCTTTTTAATCTCTTTCTGGATATCTGCCAGCTCAACATTTGCCTGTTTCAATGCAGGAACACATATCTGGTCCATCAAATTGTAAACAGCCTCGGGAGTCTTTGCCATACGAGTCTCCAATGCCATCTCGGCATAGTTGTTGAAGCCCATTAGCTGAGCCTTTTCCATACGGGCAGTAATCAAATCCTTAACCACCTGCTTGTTGTCGTTCTCGTTGTTGTTGTTTCCACGGTTGATATACCCCTTGAAAATCTTTTCGCGCAGTTCACGGTTCTCTGCATACTGCAGGAATGGCATAATGCTTGGGTTCTGAAGGGTGAATAGCCACTTGCCCTCCATTCCAGCTGCTTTTGCATCCTGAGCTGCATTTGCTATAATGTTGTCAGGAAGACCTGCCAAATCCTTCTCATTGTCAATTACCAACTGGAATGCGTTGGTCTCGGCAAGCATATTTTGGCCGAACTTCAGCTGTAACATTGAAATCTTGCCATTCAACTCACGAAGTTTCTCCTGCTTCTCTGCATCAAGATTGGCTCCGCTGCGTACAAAGTCATTGTAGGTCTCGTCCAAAAGTTTCTTCTGCTCCTTTGTGAGGTTCATGCTCTCCTGATTCTCGTAAACCTCTTTTACTCTGGCGAACAGTTTGGGATTCAGATTGATGTCGTCGCTGTGCTTAGAGAGTAGTGGAGACATCTCCTGGCTCAAAGCCTGCATCTCAGGAGTCGTATTTGCACTATTCAATCCCGAAAATACAATTGCCACTTTGCTCAAAAGTTTTCCGCTTTGGTCAAGGGCTGCAATAGTGTTCTCGAAGTTAGGAGCCTCAGGATTGTTGATAATTGCATTAATTTCGGCAACCTGCTCCTCCATACCTTTCAGATAGGCTGGCTTGTAGTGTTCAATCTTGATTTGATCGAATGGTGGCACCTGGAACGGAGTGGTATATTCGGTGAAGAATGGATTCTCAACCTTTGCTTCGGTTGCACATCCTGCAAGCAATACCACTGCGCATGCTGTCATAATTCTCTTTTTCATCTTCTTTATAGTTGTTTTGATAATTTTTGCAAAGATATATATTAATTAGGAATTAGCAATTAGGAATTAGCAATTAGGAAAAATCGTGCAAGGTGAGAGCAGAAGCCAAGTTTAGTTGGATTATGCCGAACCGCTGCCGATTTTGCGGAAACACTTTGTGTTTGCGAATTAGGAAAAATCGTGCAATGTGAGAGCAGAAGCCAAGT
>JAGBFU010000022.1 GCA_017936285.1 Marinifilaceae bacterium
AGATTAACGATAAAGTTAAAGATACGATTTGCGCAGATTTGCTTTGGGGGTTGGTAGAGAACAAATTAAAGCAAATCTACAGGATTGCAGGTAGAGAAAACGTAGCTTGACAGATTAACGATAAAGGTAAAGATACGATTTGCGCAGATTTGCTTAGGGGGTTGGTAGACCAAAATTAAAGCAAATCCACGAGTTGAATTCAAGGCTTTAGATTGCTTGACAAATAAGGAGTAAGTGAAGTTATTAGATTTGCTTAGTAGTGAACAGTTAGGAGTTGTATATGACTTTTCAAGAGATTATAAACGAACTGGATAATGGTATATATCGCCCAATATATTTTTTGTGTGGCGAAGAGAATTACTATATTGACGTTATCACAAACAGAGTCGAGAGGGAGGTGCTGACAGAGGATGAGAAGGCATTTAATCAGACTGTGTTGTATGGTAACGAGACCAATGTTGCAACTGTTGCCGACGCTGCTCGTCGTTTCCCTATGATGGCAGAGAGACAGGTGGTTGTAATCAAGGAGGCACAGAATTTGAAGGATTGGGATAGCTTGATTCCATATCTTGAGCATCCGCAGCCGGCTACAGTGTTGCTTTTTGCTCATAAACACAAGAAACCTGATAAACGTAAAGGGGTGTTTAAGAAGTTGTCATCAATGGATGGTGATAGCGTTGCATTTTTTGAATCGGCAAAATTGTATGATAACCAGATTCCTGCTTGGATAAATAACTATATTCTTCAAGCGGGCAGAAAGGTTACGAATAGAAGCGTATTGATGCTTGCCGAGAGTCTGGGTACCGATTTAAGCAAAGTATCAAATGAGGTTAATAAACTCTTTACTTTGGTTCCTGCCGGGGGTACAATCAAAGAGGAACTGGTTGAGAGTTTGATTGGAATAAGTAAGGATTTCAATAATTTTGAGTTAATAGCTGCTTTGATAAATGGCGATGTTGTTAAGGCAAACCGGATAGTGAATTATTTTAAATCAAACCCCAAGAATAACCCTTTGGTGGTTACTATCTCTATGCTTTTTCGCTATTTCAATAATCTGTTGACTTATCATTATCAGATGAAGAAAACTCCGAATAGTTCTGACACAGCCCGGGTTATGGGGTTGCGTCCTATGGAGGTGCGAGATTGTCAGAATGGTTCCAAGCGTTTTTCTGCAGGGAAGTGTGCAAGGATTATTGCAGCACTGCGGGATGCTGATATGCGAGCCAAGGGTGGTGCCGGGGTTACTGTTCCTGATAGTGAGATTTTGAAGGAGTTGGTTTTTAAGATTTTGCATTAACAAATGCAAAATCTTAAAGCAAATCTGCGCAAATCACATCTCTAACTTTATCGTTAATCTGTCAAGCTACGTTTTCTATACCTGCAATCCTGTGGATTTGCTTTAATTTGTTGTCTACCAACCCCCAAACCCCCTTCGCCTTATTCACTACGTTCATTACGGCTAATAAGGGGGCTTATTCCTAATTAACTCCTAACTCCTAACTGTTCACTCCTAACTATTCCTCATTCCTCATTCCTCATTCACTACGTTCACCTGCGTTAATAAGGGGGACTTATTCCTAATTCCTAATTCCTCATTCCTCATTCCTCATTCCTAATTCCTAATTCCTAATTAACTCCTAACTATTCCTAATTATTTTTCAGCACTATTGATACGAACCACTATTGCTTCAATTTCGGCATCCTCGCCCAAAGGGTCATAAGTGGCCTTCAGGTTGTTACCAAACATTAACGCAATAGATTGCCAGAATACGGCATTAAAGCCACTGCGGAAGTTTTTGATGTGAGTATATGCGCGTGTACTTGTTTCTCTATCAATTAGTTTTACCAATATGCGTCCTTGCGTGTAGGTCAGTTTCATTAATGGAGCCTTGAACTCTTTAAAGAGCTTTTTGTACTCCTCGTCAAGCCATCGTTCGCGATCTTTATTTGATGGCATTGTGGCAATCTTAGCATTAATCTCATCAACTTTTCTTGCAACCAACAGAGCATATGGGTATGCTTTTCTTACGTTGTATTCAAGTCTGGTCATTGAGTTGTGGTAACGACGGTATTTTGCATTTGAGCGAGGTTTCCCGTTTATAGTTATCTCGGGTAGTAATGAAGTGAATGTAGTGTCCCCTTTGATGACCTGAATACGGCATAATTCTCCGCTTTGTCCCATAGTAAAAAGGGGCAAAACAAGGAGTATTAATATCATTATTATGCTTTTCTTCATTTTTATCGCTTCAATACAGAAATAATTGTTTGTTAAATTCTTAAAAAAAATAAAATTTACTATTTTTGTTGATTGTAAAGTTACTACTTTTAGAGTAAAATACAAGTATAGCAGGTCGTTCTATCGCTAATTTTATAATTAGAGGAAAGTCCGGGCAACATAGGGTAACGTGCTTCCTAACGGGAAGATATCCGTAAGGGTGTTGTAGCGTAACAGAGAATAACCGTTCTGCTTGCAGAATAAGGGTGAAAAGGCGGGGTAAGAGCCCACCGGTATCTCGGGTGATCGAGGTAGCCGTACGTCACACGTGTTGCAAGGCCATGTATATCGACAATTAAGGTTGACCCGACCAATGTCGAGGGGTAGGCTGCTAGAGCTGCGAAGTGATTCGTAGCCGAGATAAATGATAGAGACCGAAAGGTACAGAACCCGGCTTATAGACCAGCTATACTTTTAACAATAAAACAAAATCAAAAGGATATGAAGTCAATTAAAGAGATCTTCACATCGGGATATGGTCCATCTTCAAGCCATACCATGGGACCCAGTAGGGCAGCAACCTATTATCGCAAAAGACATTTGCGTAATGTAGATTCGTTCAGAGTTACTCTTTACGGAAGTTTGGCATTAACCGGTAAAGGACACGGAACCGACAGTGCTATTACCAGAGCGATGAACAATGTTGTGCCAAATACCGAAATTGAGTTTGTATGGAAGAAGGATGAGTTCCTGCCTAAGCATCCAAATGGTATGCTATTTGAAGCTATACGATGGGGTGAGTCTACCGATGCATGGGAGGTATATAGTGTAGGAGGTGGAGTTCTTTGGGATGAGAAGGGTACCTTTGCAACCCCGGAAGTTTACAAAGAGAGTTGCATGAGTGATATTCTTACTCTATGTGAGCAAGAGGGATACTCATTTGCAGACTATGTTTTAAAGAACGAGGGCCCGGAGATTACAACCTATTTGAACACTGTGTGGGAGCAGATGCAGAAGACTGTTGAGGCTGGATTACAGAATGAGGGTGTACTGCCAGGACCTTTGAAATTGACTCGTAAAGCTCCATCTTACTATGTGAAATCATTGCAACAGATGGGATCTTCAAACTCTATGGGATTGATGTTTGCTGCTGCATTGGCTACATCAGAGGAGAATGCTGCCGGAGGAATTGTGACAACAGCACCTACCTGTGGAGCTTCAGGTGTATTACCTGCAGTGCTTTACTTTATGAAACATGACCAGAAGATGCCGGATTTCCGTATCATCCGTGGATTGGCAACTGCCGGTTTGGTTGGAACCATAGTTAAGACCAATGGATCAATTTCGGGTGCCGAAGTGGGTTGTCAGGGAGAGTTAGGTACAGCCTGCGCTATGGCTGCGGCAGCTGCAACACAAATTTGGGGAGGTTCGCCAAGACAGATTGAGTATGCTGCTGAGATGGGATTTGAGCACAATCTTGGTTTGACTTGTGATCCTGTTGGTGGATATGTACAGATTCCATGTATTGAGAGAAATGCTTTCGTGTCACAGAAGGCTCGTGAGTGCGCTCTGTTTGCGCTCTTCTCGGATGGTAATCACAAGGTATCATTCGATGATGTGGTTAAGACCATGATGGAGACTGGTAAGGATATGCAGGCTAAATATCGTGAGACCGGATTAGGAGGTTTGGCAAATGTTTGTGCTCTGTTGAAAGCAAAATGTAATGTACAAGGCGGTAGAGATTGGTAAATAAATTAAAAACATATAAAGGAGATGAACACAATTAAATTTGAATCTGACAAGATTTACGGATTCGTGGAGAAAGAGTGCGTTGCTGGTTATTTGCCAAAAGCAAATGCAGCAATGGAGCAGGTTAAGAATGGTACATGTAAGGGAAATGACTTTCTTGGTTGGGTAAACCTTCCCTCAAGCATTACCGAGGAGACGCTTAATGACATTGTTGAGACTGCAAACAATCTGAGAGCTAGAACTAATGTTGTGGTTGTTATTGGTATCGGAGGTTCATACCTTGGAGCCAAAGCTGTTATTGAGGCATTGTCAAACAGCTTTGCATACTATGATAATGCACCTATGAAGGTTTTGTTTGCCGGTCACAATATTGGTGAGGATTACTATCACGAGTTGGTGTCATATTTGGCAGATAAAGAGTTTGGTATTTGCGTTATCTCAAAATCAGGAACAACAACCGAGCCTGCAATAGGATTCCGTTTGTTGAAGGAGTTGCTTGAGGCTAAAGTTGGTAAAGAGGAGGCAGGTAAGAGAATTGTTGCTATTACCGACGAGTCAAAGGGTGCTTTGAGAACTTTGGCTAATAATGAGGGTTACAAGACTTTTGTGATTCCTGATAATGTTGGTGGACGTTTCTCTGTGTTGACTCCGGTAGGTTTGTTACCAATTGCTATTGCCGGATTTGATATCAAGGCATTTGTTAAGGGTGCCAAGGATATGGAGGAGTACTGCCTGAATACTCCTGATAATATTGCAGTTCAATATGCTGCTTGCAGAAATGCTCTAAATGACAAGGGATATGGTGTTGAGGTTCTTGCTAATTTCAATCACAAACTTCACTATGTGACTGAGTGGTGGAAACAGCTTTATGGAGAGAGTGAGGGTAAAGATGGTCAGGGTATTTTCCCTGCTGGTTGCGATTTTACAACCGATTTGCACTCAATGGGTCAATACATTCAAGATGGTGTCAGAATGTTGATGGAGACAGTTATCTCTGTTGAGAATCCAAACTATAAGGTTCTTATCCCTACCGATACTGATAACCTGGATAAATTGAACTTCCTTGCAGGTAAGAATGTTGACTATGTTAACAAGATGGCTGAGCTTGGAACTCAGTTGGCTCACGTTGATGGCGGTGTACCAAATATGCGTATCGTAATGCCTAATATCAGCGAGCAGACAATAGGAGAGTTGTTGTACTTCTTCGAGTTGGGTTGTGGTATCTCTGGAACAATGTGCGACATCAATACATTTGATCAGCCTGGTGTTGAGGCTTATAAGAAGAATATGTTTGCTCTTCTTGACAAGCCTGGATACGAGGAGGAGTCAAAGGCTATTCGTGCAAAATTGAATAAGTAATATCTTTGATAATCAATAGTATATTACTTGTTATATAACTTATAAAATCCAAAGGGTGTCTTACTAAAGCTAGGACACCCTTTTTTCATTATTTAAAAGTTATTAACTCTTTGAACAATATTAGCATTTGCTACATTGACAAAAAAGCGGTAAGTTTGCATCCGGAAATAAAATTATGAATTATGAATAAAAAGATTAGAAATTTCGCACTTCTTGGAGTTGCAATCCTATCAATGTTTGCCTGCAAGCCTGACAGACACTTTGAGGCTGCTTACACATCAATCTACGTAATACAAGAGGACAGAGTGGTAGATGGAGATACAGTTCCATATTATGCTCCCTATTTTGTTATGCAGTCAAATGAGATGTTGAACACATACAGAGTTTACTCAGTACAGAAAGATGCCAATGCCGAGATTACGGATACTCTTAATTATCCAATTATTTGGCAATCTGCAACAAATACAGGTGTTTTTACCTATTATGCCAATATAAAACATTCAAAATACCCTTGGTTATCTGCTGAAGAGGCTGCTTTGAATATGATCGGTCCATATAATATGGAGGTTTATAACATTGCCGGAGAGAAATTTACAAACCAGATTTCTATAAATGGTTTGGATATTGATACCCTTGGAGCTGTTAAGATTAACCATGCTCAATATATCCCAGGTCAATATCTTTCGATTAAGGTATATCCTGTTGAGAATGCAGTAATGTATGCATTGGCAATCTCGCCTGAAGATCACCCACAGTATCGTGAAATCTTTAGTGCATCCAATTATGAAAACTCTAATCTGATTCAGGTAAGAACAAATGACTTGAATCGTTTTGATGATGGTCAGAAGTTTATTATCAGAGTTATTGCCAGTAATGCAGAGCGTTTAGTGCGCGAGAGTAAACCTATTGTGATTGAAATGGGTAAAGAAGAGTTGGAGTATACTGCAGAGTAATATAAAGGATTGTACAAGAAATAAGGAGGAGTTCGTATGAACTCCTCCTTATTATATCTGGACAAATCAATATGATTATTTCTGTGCCAATCGAGCTGTGTCGGTAGCAATAACCAACTCCTCGTCGGTAGCAACAACCATTACTTTAGCCTTTGAGTCAGGAGTAGAGATGATTCTATCCTCGCGTGTCAAGTTAGCCTTGCCATCCAATGTGATACCAAGATAACTTAATTTACCGCAAATCTCTTCACGAACACTAGGGTTATTCTCACCTATACCTCCGGTTACTACTATCAAATCAACTCCGTCCATAACAGCTGCATACGAACCAATGTAACGTTTGATTGTGTAGTAGAATACCTTCAATGCCAACTTGCTTAACTTATCTCCACGGTTAGCTGCATCTGCCAGGTCTCTGAAGTCGGAAGTCTTCTCAGAGATACCTAACAAACCACACTTCTTGTTGATGAAGTCATTCGCCTCTTTGTAGTTATATCCCTCTTTTTCGAAGATATACAATAGAGCTCCTGCATCAATATCTCCTGTTCGGGTTCCCATTGTAACTCCTGATACCGGAGTGAATCCCATTGATGTATCAACTGATTTACCATATTTGATAGCGGTAATAGATGCACCGTTACCCAAATGACATGTAATAATCTTCTTGGTTGTAATGTCCCATCCTAAATATTTACATGCCTTCTCAGCTACATATTTGTGAGAGGTTCCGTGGAATCCATATCTGCGGATTTTATCCTCACGATAATATTTGGAAGGAATAGAGTAGGTGTAGGCCTCCTCCGGAATTGTCTGATGGAATGAGGTGTCGAATACTGCTACCTGAGGAACTCCAGGCATCAATTTCTCCATAGTAACAATTCCATTCAGGTTGGCAGGGTTGTGTAGTGGAGCAAGAGCACAACACTCCTGGATTTTTGCCTTAACATCTTCGTCCACCAATACACTCTCTGAGAAGTATTCACCTCCGTGTGCAACTCGGTGACCGCAGGCATCAATCTCGCTCAATGATGAGATAACTCCGGTTTCTGGATTTACCAAAGCTTTAAGAATCAAATCCATTCCAGCTGTGTGATCAGGAATTGGTTGCTCAATCATTGACTGCTCTTTACCTGTTGGACGGTAGATGATATCACCCATTGGCAAACCAATCTTCTCAACAATTCCTTTGGCTTTCAATACATTTGAGCCCTCGCTCATCTCACGCAATTGGTACTTAATTGATGAGCTTCCGCAATTCAATACTAGTATATTCATTATATTTTACAATTTTTTATAATCCTTGTGCTTGACAAGCGGTAATTGCAACCAAATTTACAATATCACTTACAGAACATCCGCGAGACAAGTCGTTGATAGGTGCAGCCATTCCTTGAAGAACAGGACCTACTGCCTCAATACCTGCAATTCTCTGTACTAACTTGTAACTGATGTTTCCAACCTCCAATGATGGGAATACCAATACATTTGCTTTTCCTGCAACAGGGCTTCCAGGAGCCTTTTGGTTTCCTACCGATGGAACCAGGGCTGCATCGGCCTGTAACTCTCCGTCAATCATCAATTCAGGGGCCATCTCTTGTGCAAGTTTTGTAGCCTCGACAACCTTGTCAACACGCTCGTGTTTTGCAGAACCCTTTGTAGAGAAGCTCAACATGGCAACTCGTGGCTCAATTTTTGCAATAGCCTTAGCTGTGTTGGCAGTGGTTACTGCTATCTCGGCCAGTTGTGTCGCTGTAGGCTCGGGGGTAACAGCACAATCTGCTACTACAAGTAGTCCGTTCTCGCCATACTCTGGTTTCTCGGTCAATAAAAGGAATGCACCAGACACTGTTGTCAATCCAGGTTTTGTTTTTACAATCTGAAGTGCAGGGCGAAGTACATTACCTGTTGAGTTAAGTGCTCCGGCAACCTCTCCATCAGCATCTCCGCTCTTGATCATAAGTGTAGCAAGATACAGAGGATCCTCAACCAACTTCATTGCTTGCTCCATTGTCATTCCTTTGCTCTTACGCAATTCAACCAAAAGTTCTGCGTAACTCTCTTTCTTTTCGTGTGCAATTGGATCTATAACAGTTGCTTTGTCAATGTTTTGCAACTCATACTTCTTTGCCAATTCTGCAATCTCAGTTGGGTTACCCAACAAAATAACCTTAGCTATGCCCTCGGCCAATATCTGGTCGGCAGCTTTAATGGTACGCTCTTCTGTACCCTCGGGCAAAACGATACGTTTTCCGTACTGCTTTGCGTTCTCTTTAATCTGCTCTAATAGATTCATATTGTTTTGGTTTTTGTATACTGATTGCAAAGGTATAAAAACTTTCCTACAAACTACCTTTGTCCGTTAAGTAAAAAAGATTAATTTTGCAGTAACAATTGAAAATCTAAATTTAAACAAAATAGCTATGAAATTATTAGAGGGAAAGACAGCTTTGATTACCGGTGCAGCTCGTGGTATTGGTAAGGCAATTGCATTAAAGTTTGCTTCTGAGGGAGCGAATGTTGCATTTACCGATTTGGTTATTGACGAGAATGGTCAGGAGACCGAGAAAGAGATTATGGCATACGGAGTTAAGGCGAAAGGTTATGCTTCTAACGCTGCTGATTTTGCTCAGACAGAGGAGGTTGTTAATCAGGTTAAGGCCGATTTCGGATCTATTGATATTTTGGTTAATAATGCAGGTATTACTAAGGATGGTCTGATGTTGAGAATGACTGAGGCTCAGTGGGATGCAGTTATTACTGTAAACCTAAAGTCTGCATTTAACTTTATCCATGCATGTACTCCAATTATGATGCGTCAGAAGGGTGGTAGCATTATCAATATGGCATCGGTTGTCGGAGTTCATGGTAATGCAGGTCAGTGTAACTACTCAGCTTCTAAGGCTGGTATGATTGCTTTGGCAAAGTCAATCGCTCAGGAGATGGGTGCTAAGGGTATTCGTGCAAACGCTATTGCTCCTGGATTTATTGAGACTGCAATGACTGCTGCTCTTCCTGAGGATGTAAGAAAAGATTGGTGTCAGAAGATTCCATTGCGTCGTGGAGGTAAGCCTGAGGATGTTGCTGATGTTGCTGTATTCTTGGCTTCTGATTTGTCTTCTTATGTAAGCGGTCAGGTTATCCAGGTTGACGGTGGTATGAATATGTAATCCTGAATAGATTTCAAATAATTAAATAAGGGTGGCTGTTGTGTGGTCACCCTTTTTTCAAATCCATTTTTTATGCTAAACATTTACAAAGCTTCTGCAGGAGCGGGAAAGACATTTACACTTGTGTTAGAGTATTTTAAATTGATTCTGACACAGCGAGATGGTTATAAAAACAGCTTGGCGGTTACATTTACCAATAAGGCCACCGAGGAGATGAAGTTGCGAATTGTTGAGGAGTTGTATGTGTTGGCACAGGGAGATGGAAATAGCAAATATGAGTCCACCCTATTAAACAGTAAAGAGCTTCATGATGCAAATATAACAACCAAAGAGGCTCTATACTCAAAGGCAAAGGTGTTGTTAAAGGCTATTCTGCATGATTATAGTAAGTTGTCCGTATCTACTATAGATCAGTTCTTTCAACGTTTAATGCGTTCATTCCTGAGAGAATTAAAAAAGTCACCATCATATTCTGTTGAATTAGAAACCGATGCGGTTCTGGAAGCGGCAGTCGGAAGAGTGATAGAGAGGATTCCGAATGAGCCTTCGCTCGCTAAGTGGGTTAGAAGTTTTATTGATATATCGCTCGATAAAGCATCGAAAGTCAGGGTAGAGGAGGCTTTGGTATCAATTGGAAAGGAGCTGTTCAATGAACAGACTATGGAGTTGGAGGATGTGCTGTTTCGGTATGAAACCGATGATATAGACTCTTTGTACAATCAGCTTAATGATGAGATTGAGAAGTATAAATGTGATTATTCTGCAATTTGCGACAAAGCTTTGAATCTTCTTGATTCTTATGGTATGGATTACACTTACATAAAGTATGGTAAACTTGGCCCTGGAACAGTATTTCTTAATGGTTCACAAAATGGTAAATATGTTTCCAATTATGCCGATTTTAGTAAACGTTTTGTGGATTTTACAGAGTCTGAGAGCTGGGTTGATTCAAAGAATTGTGGAGGAAATCACCTTTTAGCGAGCGAGATATCAGAGAAGTTGTCCAATGTGGCCAATGAGTTAATTGATTTGGTTGCACATGGTGGTGGCGAGAGATATGCAACCAATAGGGCATTAATCTCAAATCTATATAATCTGGGAATTCTAAAAACCATTTCCGAGGAGATGGCTAATGTGTGTCGTGAGAATGATGTTATGATGCTTCATGATACAACAAAGTTGTTGAATACTCTGATAGCCAATAATGATACATCGTTCATCTATGAAAAGATGGGTAATTATTATAATAACATCATGATAGATGAGTTCCAGGATACCTCCAGAATGCAGTGGAGTAATTTTAAGCCGCTTGTGGCAAATTCAATCTCTCAGGAGGGTGGTAATTCGTTGATAGTCGGTGATATAAAACAGAGTATCTATAAGTTCCGAAATGGCGATTGGAGAATGCTAGCTTATGGCGTTCAGAGTGAGTTTGCTCACATGCCTGTTCTTGAGACTACGTTGAAGAAGAACTGGCGAAGTTATAGAAATGTTGTAGAGTTCAATAATTGCTTTTTTCCTGTAGCGGCTGATATTGTACGTGCTGATTATGATCAAAAGTGTGGTACAACTCTATCTGATTCAAGATGGGTTGATAGTGTAACTACTGCATATAGGGAGGGGGTACAGGAGATTGATAAGAGTGAGGAGGGGTTGGTTGAGATACGTTTTATCAATAAGGGTAAAGATGTAGAGAAAGAGGATGCACAAAACAATCTGTTACAAGGCGTTGTAAATATTTTGGAGGAGTTGCACAAGGTTTCTGAATGGAGTGATTGCTCAATTCTTGTCAATACCTCAAAAGAGGGAGCTGTTCTTGCATCAACATTGTTGTCAAATGGAATACCGTTTATATCAAGTAAAACGCTTCTTATTTCTGAATCACCATCTATTCAATTCCTTATAGCATTGTTGAGATATTTCAGGATGAATAGTGATATGCCGAACAGAGCAACTATACTATCCTGTTTTTATAAGTTAAGAGGCGAGGTCTGTCCTGAAGATATCTTCTTTAATTGTGGTAATGCCACCTCGTTGAAAGAGTTGTTGGACGTTGATTTTGATATAGATGAAGTTGCAGTATCATCAATGTCGCTGTATGATAAGGTGGATTTTCTGATAGAGCGTTTTGCTCTGAATAAGATTGATAACGAGATAAATTATCTGATAACATTCCAGGACCTGGTATATAATTATGTAGCACGCTCAACCGATTCTCTTTCAGAGTTTATTGAGGCATGGGACAGAACCCTTCGCGATACATCAATTACCCTCTCTGATAATATTGACGCAGTCAGGATAATGACCATTCATAAATCCAAGGGACTGGAGTTCAAGCATGTTATATTACCATTTTTTGATTGGGAACTGGATTCCACAAGTGGTAATATATGGGTTAATACCTCTTCAATATCGGATAAGATAGAGTATATCCCGGTGAATTGTACTGCATCGCTATTGAATACAATGTTCAGTAACGAGTATAAAGATGAACTTTGCCGTGAGATGGTTGACAGGTTGAATGTTATGTATGTTGCTATGACCAGACCTATCAAGAGCTTGCATATTTGTTCATGCTTGTCTCTTGATTCAAAATTGAGTTGTGAGCATAGTAATATGTTGCTTTATAAGGTTATTAGCGGAACCGAGGGTAATTTCTCATTCCTGTGGGATAAGAAGAATGAGGATTTTGATAATGGTGATATTTACTATAGACGAGGTTCCTTATCAAAAAAGATAGAAGATTCCGACACTAAAAGTAGTGAGTTAAAAGAGTTTTCAATCAGTAGTCTGGTGGCATATTCAAGTGCCGATAAGTTTGTTATCAAATCAACTTATGACGATTTTGCTCAGGAGGAGACACCTCGTACAAAAGCAATTGACGAGGGAAAGTTGTTACATTTCATAATGCAGAATATAGATTGTGAGACAGATGTTGAGAAGGGAGTATATGAGGCTGTTTCAAGGGGACTGTTAAGTGTAATAGAGTCTGATCGATATATATTGATGATAAAGGAGTATCTGCTACAGGTCTCTGACAGAGGGTGGTTCTCTGCGAATACCAAAAGTGTTCGTGAGCGAGATATCATTAGAGCTGATAAGGAAGTTATCCGTCCTGACAGGGTACTATTTTCGGATAACGAAATAGTTGTTATTGATTTTAAGTTTGGTGCTGAAAACAACGACTATATGGAAAAGGTGAATGAGTATTGTGCTGCTATATCTGCTATGGGATATAGTCAGAGCGTTAAAGGATATCTGTGGTATCCGAAGATTGGGAAAATTGTTGCTTTAGATTGAACTCCTCTTCAATTGTAAATAGATCACGTTGTGGCCACTCCTTTACCTGTCGCATTGCTCGTGACATAAGCGAGATGAGTGAGCGGGTAAATCGTGGTCCCTCCCAGTGGCTTGTGTTTGTAACTATTACCCATGCATAGCCATTCGACTCTCTGCGCATCATGGCATTTGTTCCTGCAAATGTGCCACTACGCGACCATGTCCCGCGGTTATTCGAGTCCATCCATCCCATTGGCAGTTCGCTGTGTTCACCTCTAGATGACATCATCATAATTGCTTCCGGCGAGAGTATATCTTCAACTACTGGGCAATCGTCAATGACAGATAGAAATCTCATTAACTCAATGGGCGAGGCCACCCATGCACCGGCTCCCGACAGGGCTTCAATGTAGTTGCCTCCATTGCTTCTAAGAACCATCTTGCCACTTCCGTCAAATGCAGCAACCGAATCCATGCCCGGTTCATAGTAGCACACTTCATTTTTGTATCTTTCAGTGCTTTGAGCAATGTGCATATCGTAACACTTAGCAGGGTGGAGGATTGCTTTCTGGACATACTCTTCGTAGCTCATTCCCGAAACCTTTTCGATAATTTTACTCAATACGGCATATCCTATATTGGAGTATTTTGTACGTGTGCCGGGTGCAAATCTCAATCTTTTACTTAATGCAAACTCAATTATTGTGTCACGTCCTTCCGGTGGAGTTACGTTCATTGCTTCGGCAATATCAAGAGGGGCAAACATCGGATCGCCGTAGAGCGCTGTGAATCCTGCCTGATGGCGTAACAGATTCTCAATGGTAATCTTCTCAAAGCGTCTGTCTTTGTATTGACGGAAAATTGAGTCGTTCAACCATCCATGTTCACCAAAAACCAAGTCGGTAACTAATAACTCACCATCATCCTGAAGTTTCATAATGGCTGCTGCCGTAAGTAGTTTGGAAATCGAGGCTATTCTGAAAATATGGAATACATCGGTCTCGATGTCGTTGGCAGTGTCGGCATAACCATATCCTTTGGCGTATAGCAGGCTGTCGTTCTTCATTATTGCGAGTGATGCTCCAATGATGTTGTACCGTCGCATGAACTGCCGAATGGTTTTGTCAAATTTTTCAGTAGTCTCAATCTCGGAATCGAGGTTTGAGAGAAGCGAGTGCATTGCAATCGGAATTGGTTCTTCAATATACTCATCAGAATATATGGTGCTGTTTATGTTGTCGTTAACCTTAATCTGCGCACCAATAGCCAATGCAATTGTCAGTAGTATAAATGTTATATGTAGAGTTACACTGTTTCTCATTTTAAAATCATATTAAAGTAGTGTTCCATTAATGTTCTTAATGTTTTGTTTTCTACGTCAAACTCAATTCCATCAATGGATGCAATGGGTAATACAAGTGGCGATGTTCCCGTGATAAATGCTGCTTGATATTCTGAAACCTCGCCTATAGTTGGCGCCTCTTTAATGATTTCAATACCAAGCTCTTTTGCCAGTTTCAACACTCGTTTCCTTGCTGTACCTCCTAAAACCATAGAGTCGGGAGAGGTGTATAGTCTGTCAGATTTGATAAAAAATATATTTGAACGAGACCCTTCGGTAATCTTCCCCTCGCTATTTATCAGGAGAAGTTCATATACTCCTTTCTCTTTTATTACCCTGTTACACAACTCACGCAACGAAATGTTGAGATATTTGATTTCGGGATTCAGACGTTCACTATTAATTGTAGATACTGCTACTCCCTGTGCATATTCGGTCTCAGAGGGGTAGCGGTGGGGTATCTGAACCATATATTCGTCATACTCTGCGAATCCCTGATTATTGGTCTTACCGGAAAATACTATCAGGTATTTGATGTTGCCTTCAGAGATTCCGCACTTTTGAATGTATATCTCAACTCTTTGACGAAGATCAATTGTGCCACACTGCAGTTTCAGATCCGATTTGGCAATAGATGCGTTCAGACGTTCCGTATTATCCTGGATAAATACCGGAGAACCTTTGAAAACACGAACAACTTCGTATATGGTAAAGAACTCACTGAGTTGTGAGTCGTTTAACTCTCCTTTTTCTATCCAATTGCCATTATAGTATAACATACGAATCTCCCTTTTTCTATGTGCAAAAGTAATGATTTTTTTTGTAAGTTTGCATCATGATATGCATATGGAACAGGAGGAGCAAATAAAGCGAATAGAGGCCTTTATTGATACAATAATCAAGGGTGAGTTGAAACAGATAATTGAGAGTAACGCTCTCTATATGAAGTTTGTTTTGATAGGGCAGACAATAGAGGTTCTTGGTGCGCTTCTTGATAACAAACCTATGAAGGCCAAAGGGCAGTCGGCGCGTCGATTCAATCACGCCATAAATTCGCTGTTTGGAGGTGATTACAGAGTTCAGAACAGTGATTACTATCTGTATGATAAGTTGCGTAACCAAATGACTCACTCATTTATACCGGGAGGTGATATTGAGCTGTATAGCCATGCTTCTGATACCGATAAAAAGCATATGAAACGTGATAATGGCGTTTTGGTTATGGTTGCCGATGAATTTTTCAGAGATATTGTGGCTGCATCAAATCGTCTGTTGTATTTGATACGTGTTGGTAAAATTAAGGCTAAAAATATAGCATTTGATTATGAGTGAAAAGATAGTTGTAATTGGAGCCGGTAATGTTGCACATCATCTGGTACCGGCACTTTTGTGTGCGGGACATGATGTGTGCCAGATATATAGCAGGAGCGAGGCCTCGGCTATAGCCCTCTCAAAAATAACAGGCTTACCATACACTACGAAAATAGATGATATATATCGCGAGGCAGATATCTATATCATTACTATATCGGACGATGTCATAGGGGGTATGGCTAAATTGCTGAAATGCCCGGATAAAGCACTGGTTCTGCACACGGCAGGATCAGTTCATGCTGCTGTATTGGCTGCTGCCTCGTCACGATATGGTGTTATTTATCCACTTCAGACATTTACCAAGGGCAGGGATCTGAATTTTGCCGAAATACCGCTGTTTATTGAGGGTAGTTCATCTGAGGTATTGAAGCAGGTGCGTGCAATAGCAGAATCGATATCAAATATAGTAACGGAACTACCTTCAGATAAACGTAAGGCAATGCATTTGGCTGCCGTATGGGCATGCAATTTTGCTAACCATATGTATGCAGTAGGTGGAAAGATCCTGGCAGAGAATGGTTTGGATTTTTCATTGCTAAGACCATTGATTGCCGAGACTGCAGATAAGGTTATGGAGATGCTTCCGGTGGATGCCCAAACGGGACCGGCACGACGTAAAGATAAAGGCGTTATTGGAATGCACAGAGAGTTGATGAAGGGTAAACATACCCGGTTATCGCTATACAATTCAATATCAGATTCCATAGCAGAGATGTGCAAGGTGGCTAACAGTGAGAAGCAGGAGCCAGAAGAGGAGAATTTTGTGGAACTTACACTTTGGTGATATGGCATTTTTTAAAGAAGAGTTGAAGAAGGTAAAGGCATTTGTCTTTGATGTAGATGGAGTTTTGTCACTTCCATCTGTCTCTGTTGATGGTAACGGAGAGTTGATACGTACAGCCTGTGTAAAGGATGGATATGCTATAATGTATAGTGGCAAAAAGGGCTATATAATTGCCATTATCAGTGGTGGCGGTGGTCCAGGAGTGCGTGAACGATTTGAGAAAATTGGAATTAAAGAGATCTTTTTGCGCGAGGCTGACAAGATAAAGGTTTTGACTAAATTGATGGAGAAGTACTCATTACAACCTGACGAAGTTATGTATATGGGCGATGATATACCAGATTATGAGTGTATGCGATATGTAGGAGTACCTGTCTGTCCTGCGGATGCTTGTACTGAGATAAAATCGGTTGCAAAGTACATTTCGCCAATTGAGGGCGGTAAAGGTTGTGCTCGCGATGTGATTGAGCAGACATTGAAGGCTCAGGGAATGTGGATGGATATTGATTGTCATGTTCGAAGTATGTAAATATCGTCTGGTGTTGGGTTCCGCATCACCCCGAAGAAGAGAGTTAATGGCTGGAGCCGGATTGAACTTTTCTATACGGTTGGCTGATATTGATGAGAGTAAATATCCGGATTTTGCAGATAAAGGCGAGGTGCCGCAGTACCTCTCTCTGAAAAAGGCTGAAGCCCTTCGCACTACCTTGGCAATTGATGAATTGTTAATCACTGCAGATACAGTTGTTATTATTGGTGATGATATTCTTGGTAAACCGGGGAATCGCGAGGAGGCTATCGCAATGCTCCAAAGATTATCTGGTTCTAAAAACAGGGTAGTTACCGGTGTTACATTGATGACGCAACAGCGAACAGAGAGTTTTAATGTCTCGACAGATGTCTATTTCAGAGAGCTGGATTTAAATGAGATTGAATACTATGTAGACACCTGCAAGCCATTTGACAAAGCAGGTGCCTACGGAATTCAAGAGTGGATAGGATATATTGGAATCTCAAGAATAGAGGGCTCTTTTTATAATGTAATGGGGCTCCCTATCCAGAGTATATTTGTTAAATTGAAAGAATTTTAGTTGCTCTTTCAAGACGTAATGAGATGATATCCCAATCTACAATGTTCCATAACTTCTCAATATAGGCTGCTCTATCATTTTTGTTATCAATATAGTAGGCGTGTTCCCATACGTCAATGGTAAACAGTGGGGTATTCATGTCGAAAATAGGATTGCCGGCATTGGCACTCTTGGTCAATTTAAGATCCCCATCGGGTGTAAGTACTAGCCATGCCCATCCTGAACCGAATTGCGACAAAGCCATTTGTGTAAAGTTATCTTTAAAGTTCTGAAAAGAACCGAATTCCTGTTCAATGGCCGAGGCGATTGTTCCTATCGGACTGTTTTTACCCGATTCACTTGGTGAAAATTGTTCAAAATAGAAGATGTGGTTGTAGGCCTGTGCTGCGTTATTTTAGAGAGCCTCTTTTGCACCCAACATTGTATCTACAATGCACTTCCCTTGAAATGGAGTGCCCTCTTGCAATTTTTTTGTGTTATTCAGATACCCCTCAAGGTGTTTTCCATGGTGGTAATAGAGGGTCTGTTCACTGATATACGGCTCCAGTGCGTGGAGTGGATAGGGTAGTTTGGACTCCCCTTTAGGAGTGATTAGAACTCCATACAATAATTCTCGTTTCTTCATAAAAATAGCGGTTTGTTACATCTCATTTACGTAACAAACCGCTATTAGGTTATCTAACTATTAAAGATTATTTAATCTCACTCTCAATAACTCTCAGTCCAACTTTAAGTGTCTCGGTGTTTGTCAGAATCTGATTGATCTGAGTAGTGAAACTTGCAATAATTGCCTGCTGGGCAATCTCTGGAAGCGTTGAATAGTTGGGGATGATGTTCGGCATTACAGATGGTAACATTGTTGGTAGCATCTGCTGGGCCATCATTGTGATGAAAATCTTCTCAAAGTAGATCTCCATATATCTCTTATCTCCCTCGTTGATAATTGTATAGTTTGCACTGATAGCAGGGATGTTGGGATTTACAACTTTCAAATCTACAGAGAGGTATTTGTCAACCTGTGAGTATGGGATTGCAATCTGACCATCCTCGCCATCTTTTATATATCCTACATTCATTGTATTGTTATTTACAAAGTGGAAATAGCGCATATATGCTTCCATCTTCTCACCGGCAAAAGAGTTGTATAATGCCACAATATCCTCGGGAGCAAAGCTCATCTTTTCTCCCTGCATTCCCATAGTGATTACAATTGAGTCTGCAGAATATTCAAACTCGCATACCGGAGCATCATACTCCCAATATGTATCTACCAATGATGGGTTACGTCCGATTAGGTCAGAATCACTCTCTGAACATGCTGTTAATGTTGCAGCAGCAATGGCTGCGATAGTCAAGAATTTTTTCATGTTTTAAAATATTTATTATTTTTATTTGAATTTATAACTGATTGTTACTCCTAAATTTCGTGGAGCTCCGCTCTGCCCGGAATTGAGATACTCCGGTTTTTTGCTGCCAACCGGACTCTTGAATTCGTAGCAGAAGTAGTGTTTATCCATAATGTTTTTGCCCCATAGTGAAACCACCCAGCTCTTTGCAGTAACCGAAAGATTCATATTCCACAAAGTGTATGGATTCTGTGTCAGAGTATTGGCCTCGTCGAAATATTGACGTCCCAGGGAGTTTACACTATTCGAAAATGTTATCGCAGTGTATGCCCGGTTATTCAATTTAAGAGTATAGTCAATACCGATATTGGCGGTGAAATCGGGAGCCATTACAATACGGTTACCAATATGCTCCTCATTGTCGTTGTTGTAATACGTTGCGTGGGTATATCCTGCACCGACTTTGGCATTAATTGCATGAGTTGCATTTTGAGAATTGAGATTAAGCAGATTGGCAAATATATCTCCGTCAACTCCATAGTTTCTGGCATCACCGGCGTTTTCAATACTTGGTCCCATCATTCCCATAACAAAGATCTGCTGATCCTTCCAGTTAAGCATAAAGAGTGAAAGGTTCGCTTTAAATCGATTGTTTGGAGAGATATACTTAGCTCCAATTTCATAATTCCACAATGATTCAGAGTTATAACTCAGATTAATTACCTGGGTACTCATCTCATTTGCAATAATATTGTAGCCTCCGGCTTTGTAGCCTTTGCTGACAGTTGCATATAGTGATGTGTTGTCAAAACTCTGCAATAAGGAGATTTTGGGCAAAAGAGCATCGAAATTGGAACTTTGATTTTGGGTGTGCCAATTCTCAATCCAACTTCCCATCATAAGTATATTGTCGTGATAGACCAATTTACTCTTCTCATGCTCATATCTTAATCCGGCACTTAAAGTTGCGCCTTTCCAGAGATTATTAAAAACAACCTGTCCATACAATGCAGCTCCCATAGTGGTAAGGTCGTTACGATACACAACCTGGTCCAGATCGATGTTCATCAAAAGGGCTTTATCACTTCCGAATGTTGCAGTATAGTTATTCAATAATGATTTGTAAAAGAGAAAAGCTCCGGCACTCCATGAGATTCTCTTATTGTATTCTGATTGAATGTTAAACTCATTTGAAAAGAGATTGCCATACGATTTTTTCCTGTTCTCAAATACCTTATACATAGTATAATCGGTGTCAGTTAGCTGATCATCGGTAGTATAAGAGTATGCAAAAACATTGCTAATCTTTAAGTTCCTGAATGTCTTTGATATATTGGCATGAGTTCTGAAGATATCACGCTTATACCAGGCATCGCTATTATAATTAACCTTATATGGGTTCACCTTTAATGAGTCAATTGCTCCATAAGTGTATCCTCCATCATTCGAGGCAATATACTCGGCACTTATCAGAAGTTCGCTTCCTCGTTTAAAACTCAATGTTCCAAGGTATCGTCCGTTGAAATTCTCTGATGCTCCCGGCAAAGAGTTGTTATAGATATTTCGGAAGTAGCCATCGGTACGATTGTAATTGAAGAGAAGTTTACTCCGCCATATACCTATTTGCGGTATGTTTATACCGGCCATTCCGCGTATCGCACCATATAATCCACAGCCTATCAGGGCATTGACAGATAATTTATCACCGGGCTTTGCACTCTTGATATTAATCAAACCATTAATTGAGTTTCTTCCATAAAGAGTACTTTGTGGACCTTTAAGAATCTCAATCTGTTCAATGTCATAAAGGTCAAAAATAAAACTATTCTTGTCGAATACGGGTGCTCCATCTATATATAAACCGACTGACGGGGTACCTGAAACCGAACCTACGCCACGTACATATATGGGTGTTGATAGTTTCAGTCCGCTCTCCTGAATGTAAAAATTAGGAACATAGTGAGATATATCTCTCAAATCGGGCGAGGGCTCATTTTTTAACATATCATCTGTGATAACCGAAACAGCGTTGGGAATCTGCATAGATGTCAATTCTCTTCGCTCGGCAGTAATAGTGACCTCGTCAATAAACTGTTCTTTTAATTTATCTGTGTTATTTTGTGAGAAGGTGTATTGTGGCAATATAATAGACACTACACCAATAACAATTTTTATAAATCTACTCATTTGTAATATACTAAGTACCTGTAATTAAACTACAACAAATTAGTTAATACCATGATTAAAGATATGGTATCAAACAGTAATAGAGTAGTATGGAGGTGCTCGTAATAAAAAGTGTCCGGTAGCAGAGTAGTTGTATCTGCTATACGAATAGTGGTAAATTATTGGATGGACAGGAGGTGAAAAGGTATAAAATCTTTTAGATTTTTCTTCAGCAACGGCCTTTTCTACGCTTTTTTCTTCATGTTCAGTTATCTGATTTTCGCCATATTCGCTTAATTCTATAGATATTTCCTGGTGCCCCCAAAATATTTTACATAACTGCTCAATGCTTCCTTCAAAGGCAAAACTTCCTATGAATAAGCATATTGCCATTGCAATTGCAATGATGTTGTATGTTATACCTGCGAAAAACATAATGCAAAGTTAATTTTTTTTCTCAAAACTATTGCACAATTGAAAGTATTAGTTTAAATTTGCAGTGGAATTAAAATTGTAATGATTACAAATATGGAGAGAGTTAAAAAAATATTAAATCAGGCCGGAGTAAAACCGTCACTTCAAAGAATGGCTGTTATGAGCTATTTGATGGAGCATAAGACACATCCGACGGTTGATGAGATATTCTCCGCTCTCAGTCCATCAATACCAACATTGTCAAGAACAACTATATATAATACATTAAAATTGTTGGTCAAACAGGGTGTTGTTATGATGTTGACAATAGATGAAAATTGTACTCGTTATGATGCGGATATTTCAGAACATGCTCACTTTATATGTTCAGTTTGTGGAAAGGTATATGATATAGAGATTCCACATATTGGAGATATCAGGTTGAATGCGGGATTTGAAGTAACAGAGAGGCATCTCTATGTTAAAGGTGTCTGTTCTAAGTGTAAAGGATTTAATTAACAAATATAGTGTAAAACATAAAAAGATCAAGTTATGAAGAAGTTTATCTGTACAGTGTGCGGTTACGTACATGAGGGCGATGCAGCTCCTGAGAAGTGTCCATTGTGTGGTGTTCCTGCCAGCAAGTTTAAAGAGTTAGTAGAGGATGGCGGTGCAATGCAGTTTGCTTGTGAGCATGAGATTGGTGTAGCTCAGGGTTGTGATCAAGAGCTTTGGGAGGGTCTTCAGGCTCACTTTAACGGAGAGTGCACAGAGGTTGGTATGTATTTGGCTATGAGCCGTCAGGCTGATCGTGAGGGCTATCCAGAGATCGCTGAGGCTTACAAGCGTTACGCTTTCGAAGAGGCTGAGCATGCTGCTAAGTTTGCAGAGTTGTTGGGCGAGGTTGTTTGGAATACCAAGACCAATCTTGAGAAGCGTATGAATGCAGAGTGCGGTGCTTGCGAGGATAAGCTGCGTCTTGCTACAATTGCGAAGAAGTTGAATCTTGATGCTATTCACGATACAGTACACGAGATGGCTAAGGACGAGGCTCGTCACGGAAAAGGCTTTGAGGGTCTTTACAATAGATACTTCAAAAAGTAAAGTGTTAGTTGCCAATTAGGAGTTAGGAGTTAATATAATTCCTAATTCCTAAATTAAGCAAGAAATAAGAATATAGCCGGTTTCTTATGTAGAGCCGGCTTTTCTGTTTTACGCCATTCACTGACTGGTAAACTCTTTATATATTCATCTTCAGCGGTGATATTGCATGCAATTGTCAACATAGTTGATGGGGCGAGTTTCTCAACCAACTCAGAAAAGAATCGCTCATTTCTGTATGGAGTTTCGATAAAAATCTGAGTTCTATTCTCTTTTTTTGAAATTCTTTCATACTCCTTTAGAGTTTTACTACGATCAGGCTCTTTTATTGGCAGGTATCCATTGAATGAGAAGCATTGGCCATTACTGCCCGATGCAATAAGCGCCAGAAGAATAGAGGAGGGACCTACAAATGGTACTACCCTTATCCCGCTTTTGTGAGCATAAGAGACAAGCTCCGCACCAGGATCGGCAATACCCGGACAACCTGCCTCGGAGATAACCCCCATATCGGTTGTTTTCAGTATCTCGGCACACTCTTTGATGGCGGTGTAATCACTGTGCTCGCTCAGCTCAATAAATGTTATTGAGTCAATATCGATACTTTTATCAATCGATTTTAGAAATCTGCGGGTATTTTTGGCATTCTCTGTAGCAAATGCCTTTATCTCTTTTATCTTGTTTTGAACATCAACAGGTATTACTGCGCTTATCGTGTCCTCGCTCAATACATTGGGGAAAAGGTATAATGTGCTCATCATCTTTTGTATTAATGTCCCAAAGTTACTACCATTTTTATTGGATTGTGTTAAAGAAGTAAAAAAAAACGGTTTCTTTTTTTTATCTCGTTTCTATTTGTTATTTTTGTATGTTATTTATGGAATGATTTTTTTAAAGAAAAAGTAAAGTAATTGATGGAGAATCAAGAGCAAAGAATTATTAAAGTTGATATAGATAAGGAGATGAAGACCTCCTATATCGACTATTCTATGTCAGTTATCGTTTCTCGTGCACTTCCAGATGTTAGAGATGGTTTCAAACCTGTGCATCGAAGGGTAATGTACGGAATGGATCGACTTGGTTTGGTGTATGGAAAGCCAACAAAGAAATCTGCAGCTGTCGTTGGAGAGGTGATGGGAAAATATCACCCTCATGGCGATAGCTCAATATATATGACTTTGGTGCGTCTGGCCCAGGATTGGTCAATGCGTTATCCATTGGTTGATGGTCAGGGAAACTTTGGTTCAATTGATAATGATCCACCCGCAGCTATGCGTTATACCGAGGCACGTATGGCTAAAATTGCCGAGGATATGTTGGTGGACCTTGAGAAGGATACCGTTGATATGGTTCCAAACTTCGATGGTTCAACCAAAGAGCCGTCGGTTCTTCCTACCAGAATACCTAATTTGTTAGTTTATGG
>JAGBFU010000023.1 GCA_017936285.1 Marinifilaceae bacterium
AAGAGTTATTTGAGAGTATTGCTACCGCAAACCGCAGAAATTCGCACGATTCCCAAATCGTTACCACGCTCTTTTCAAAATAATTTCAAGTGTTTATTCTTCAAACGATTATATTAAATCGATGAAATATTAAAATAAATATTGTCCCCCTATCCACAAAACATTCCAATATAGTTTGTAAAATGGATATTGCTTATCTCACTGCAGGAGATACGATTATATCACTCTTTATATATCAAAACAGAGGCATACGCAGAAACGCCCTCTTCACGTCCCTCGAATCCCAACTGCTCTGTCGTGGTAGCCTTCACTGATACATCCTCTATATCAATTCCCATAACCTCGGCTAAGACTCTCTGCATCTCCGGAATATGAGGCTTTAATTTAGGACGCTGCATACACAATATAGAATCAACATTACCTATTCTGAAACCTCGCCCACCAATTAACTCCACTGTACGTTTTAGAAGTATTTTACTATCTATTGCCTTATAAGTATTATCATTATCCGGGAAGTGATAACCTATATCGCGCATAGATGCCGCTCCAAGCAAAGCATCGCATATCGCATGAATCAAAACGTCTCCGTCTGAATGAGCCACACACCCTTTACTATGCTCAACCCTTACTCCGCCTAACCACAACGGCAAACCAACATCTAACTTATGAACATCGAATCCTATACCTGTACGAATCTTCATATCACATATACTTTAGCATTTTGCACAAAAGTAAGAAAAATAAATTACCTTTGTTACTGCAGATTTTAAGAAACTGTTTACTATTTAAACAGAGTCCAATAATCATTTCAAAAACTGACTCATAGTTTTATGGAGATTAAAGATATCTATTCGCTCATTGAAGGGCGTACCGTTACCACCGACACTCGGAATATTAATTCGGGCGATGTTTTCTTTGCCCTTAAAGGAGAGAACTTTGATGGCAACGCCTTTGCCGGACAAGCCATTGAAAACGGAGCCTTTATGGCAATCATTGACAACCCCAGGTATGCAGACTTACCACGTACACTGCTTGTAGATGATACTCTGCACACTCTGCAACAGGTTGCTGCCTATCACAGAGAAAAATTGGGTATCCCCATATTGGGTATTACGGGAACAAATGGCAAGACAACAACCAAAGAGTTATGCTATGCCGTAGCAAGTAAAAAATATAGTACTGTAGCTACCAAGGGAAACCTGAACAACCACATAGGGGTTCCGCTAACCCTGCTATCTATGAATGCATCTACCGAGTTTGGTATTGTAGAGATGGGAGCAAACCATCCCGGAGAGATAGAGTTTCTATGCAACATAGCCAACCCCGACTATGGCTTGATTACCAATGTAGGCGAGGCTCATATTGAGGGTTTTGGAAGCAAAGAGATGATTATTGAAACCAAAACTGCCCTATACAGACACATAGCGAGAAAAAACGGTAAGGTAATTGTAAACAGTACCGACCAAATACTTATGGAGCATGCAGCCAATATTGAGCACATAACCTATGGCGATAAAGGCTCATTAGCCAAAGGAGAGCTGGTTCAAAGCATACCAAATATGGTTCTTGACCTATATACTCAACATGGTCATCTGTATATCAAAACCAACCTCATCGGAGGTTACAATTACCATAATGCCATGGCCGCTATCGCCTTTGGACGTCTTCTGGGCATTAATGACGAGGCCATAGCCAAAGCGATTGAGGAGTACACTCCTGGAAATATGCGTTCTCAGTTAATAAAGAGCGAGACCAATACCATTGTTCTGGATGCATACAATGCCAACCCTACCAGTATGACGGTTGCAATAGAGAACTTTGCCAATATTCGTCATTCTGATAAGATTGTCATATTAGGCGAGATGCGAGAATTGGGTCACCGCGAAGAGTCGGCGCACAAAGAGCTTGTTGAACAGGTATGCAAATGTGATTTCAAACAGATTATTTTAGTGGGCAAACCTTTTGAATGTCACGCAGATAAAACAAACAACATTCTATGGTTTGAAAACACAGAAACTTTAATTGAGCACCTAAAGGTGAATAAACCGGAAAAATCCATTATATTTGTCAAAGGTTCCAGAGGTAATCGTTTGGAACGAATTGTTGAACATCTTTAAACCTACATGACGTGAGCGAGAGAGTTGTTATTATTCCTACCTACAATGAGAAGGAGAATATTGAAAACATCATCCGATATGTTTTCAACTTGAAACCGGAGTTTGATATTGTCATTATTGACGATGGATCACCCGACGGTACAGGTGCGATAGTTAAGGGGCTACAAAAGGAGTTTTCGCAACTTCACCTGATTGAGCGTTCCGGAAAATTAGGATTGGGAACTGCATACATCACAGGATTTAAATGGGCATTGGAAAATGGCTACAACTACATCTTTGAGATGGATGCCGACTTTTCACACAATCCGGACGACCTGGTACGCCTCTATGAAGCATGCAAAAACGGAGCTGACGTATCGGTTGGTTCAAGATATGTAACAGGAGTCAATGTTGTCAACTGGCCTATGTCACGTGTACTGCTCTCATACTTTGCATCAAAATATGTAAAGATTGTTACAGGAATGCCTATTCATGACTCAACAGCAGGCTTTGTATGCTACACTCGTAAAGTATTGGAGACCATAGATCTGGATGCTATCAAATTTAAAGGGTATGCATTCCAGATTGAGATGAAATTTACCTCGTGGGCCCTTAAATTCAACATAAAAGAGGTGCCTATCATATTTACTGATCGAACCTTAGGTACGTCAAAGATGAGTGGAGGCATTATTTCTGAGGCTCTGTGGGGAGTTGTACAACTTCGTTGGAGAGCAATGACAGGTAAAATAAAACCAAAACAACAAAACTGAAAATATTAATAAACACCCAATCTGCACATCATGAAACGATTAATACACAACGGAACAATAATCAACGAGGGAGCTATCTATAAAGCCAATATACTTATTGAGAATGGTTATATTGTTGAGATTGGCAAAAACATTGAGAGTTCTGATTGTGAAATAATCGATGCTACAGGGTGTTACGTTATACCCGGTGTGATTGACGACCAGGTTCACTTTCGTGAGCCGGGTCTCACACACAAAGGATCAATAAAAGAGGGTAGCAGAGCAGCTGCCGCAGGAGGTGTTACCAGTTTTATGGATGTGCCAAACGTAAAACCTGCAACAACTACAAATGAGTTGCTTAAAGAGAAACAAAAGATTGCCGCAAACGACTCGATAATCAACTACTCATTCTATCTGGGAGCGACAAACGACAACATTGAGGAGATAAAAAACATAGACCCCAGGAGTGTTTGTGGCTTAAAACTCTTTATGGGTTCCTCAACAGGCAACATGCTGGTTGACAATCCTGAAACCCTGAAGGAGATTTTCATGAATTCTCCTGTGCTTATTGCTGCCCATTGTGAAGATACTCCCACTATCAATGCCAATATTGCAAAGTACAAAGAGATTTATGGCGAGGATATTCCTGTAACTCTTCACGACAAAATCAGAAGCCGTGAGGCATGCTACAAGAGCAGTTCACTGGCTGCCTCATTAGCTAAAGAGTATGGAGCACGCCTACACATACTGCATCTTAGCAGCGCAGAGGAGGTAGAGTTACTGGATAAAGGCAATATAAACGAGAAAAAGATAACAGGAGAAGTTTGCGTACACCACCTCTTCTTTAACAACAGCGCATACTCAACCATGGGCAATTTTGTTCGCTGGAATCCTGCTATCAAAGAGGAGAGCGACAGAAAAGCTCTTATATCTGCCATCAACAATGGAATTATCAATGTTGTTGCCACCGATCATGCTCCGCACACTATTGAGGAGAAAACCGGTAGCTATACAAAAGCCGCCGGAGGAGGTCCACTGGTACAGCACTCACTGGTAATGATGCTTGAATTGGCAGAGCGAGGAGAGACAATCATGCAGAAAGTTGTCGAAACCATGTGTCACGCTCCTGCACAACTATATAATATTGATAAGCGAGGTTTCATTAGAAAAGGGTACAAGGCTGATATCTGTATCTTCAAGAAAGAGTCATGGAGCGTAAGCAAAGAGAATATTTTATATAAATGCGGTTGGTCTCCACTTGAAGGCAAAACATTCACATACAAAGTTGTTGAGACAATTGTAAATGGGGCTACGGTATATAAAAATGGCTCATTTAATGAAGAGATAAAAGGAGAACTACTTCAGTTTGCCAGATAATCAAAGATTCGACGGCCATATATTGGCCAACAGGTAGAGGTATAGTATCAGTTTTACAACTCTGCTTCCGGTATTCACATAGGTATATGCCAGAACAGTTGCGACGGGGACTGACATTACATACCACATATTGTACCCCACTCCACCAAAAATCAGTGCTGAAAGCAAAAGCGAAACCATTACCATTATGTAGATACCCATTATCCTGCGAGTAGTATAAATCTGAGATGAAAATTTTGTTACAGCCACAACTGTCAAAATCAACACAGTAACAATTGTCAAAGCTAAACGCCCCCACTCTCCTACACTATCAAAACCTATCTCAGGGCAAGAGAATAGAACAGCACGCCAACGTTCGGTAATCGGCTCTAAAGTACCACAGGCATACGCCGTAGTACCTGCAAATACAAGCGCTGCTACCCATCCCACAAAAAGAGCGGAAATATCCTTTAATGTAAAGCGTCCCATTGTCGCTAAAAGCAAAATTGACAATGGCGCTATAACTACCATTTTAGGAGCAAACAACGATGCTGTTACAGCCATTAAACCTACCCAGAAAACCGGTCCGTTATCATTCTGTTTGACAACGGCTATCTCGGTCGCATACAACATAAAAGCCAGACTAAGAGCAGATAATAGAGTATCATCAACACCATAAGAGGGCAACAATCTGGAGACTGAAATTGCATAAATCAGCGATGGCAGTACAACATTCTGACGCAAAACAACTCCCTGTATTGAATTAATCAAAATCACCATCGAAACAAACAACACAAGCAGAGCTCCACAAATCAGCGACCACCATGTTTCAGAACTTGTATTGGGAATTACCACATAAAGATCGGAAGTTGTCAATTTCGAACCTAATACAGAGACAAAAACAGAAACAGCACATACCGCCAAAAGCAGTATGTGCATGATTAATGATTTAAATTTCAACTGGATTTTCATTGCAAACTACTTGCAATACTTTAATAAATCCTTACCTATATCTCTTCTGTAATATGCTCCTTCAAAACTTATCTTAGCCACATTAGCATAACTCTTAGCCAAAGCCTCCTGCATACTCTGTCCGAATGAGCTGACAGCTATCACACGGCCTCCGTTTGTTACAACCTCGCCCCTATCATTGAATTTAGTTCCCGCATGGAAAGGTATACTTTCCTCAACTTCATCACATCCTGTAATAACCTTACCCTTCTCATAATCACCGGGATAGCCTCCTGAAACCATCATCACAGTTGTGCATGTCCTTTCATCCATCTCAAATGGAACTTTGTCCAGTTCACCTTTAGCTGTGGCAACCATAATATCAAGTAAGTCGCTCTTCAATCTTGGCATCACCACCTCAGTTTCCGGATCTCCCATTCTGACATTATACTCAATGACCTGAGGATTACCATTATCATTCATCAATCCAAAAAAGACAAATCCTTTATAATCTATTCCATCCTTCTTGAATCCCTCAATTGTTGGACGTACAACTCTCTCCTCTACCCTCTTGTTAAACTCCTCATCAGCAAAAGGAACAGGCGAAACAGCTCCCATACCTCCTGTATTCAAACCCTCATCATTCTCGCCGATTCTCTTATAATCCTTGGCAGAACCCAATATCCTATAGTTAATACCATCGGTAATGGCAAAGACTGATATTTCAATTCCCTTCAAACACTCCTCAATCACAACTCGAGCACTTGCCTTACCAAATTTTCCGCCCAACATACTATTAAGCTCCTGAATTGCCTCATCCAGGTTATCCAGAATCAGCACACCCTTACCTGCTGCCAAACCATCAGCTTTCAATACATACGGAGGCTGAACACTCTTAAGAAAGTCAACACCTTCATCAATATTCTGAGGTGTAACTGTTACATACTTTGCCGTAGGAATTCCATGTCTGAACATAAACTCTTTGGCAAAATCCTTACTCCCCTCAAGAATAGCGCCATCCTTACCAGGACCGACAATCATCAATCCCTGCAAACGCTCGTCAGCCTCGAGGTAATTTCTTACACCATTAACCAACGGATCCTCCGGGCCGACTATCACCAACTCAATACCTTTCTCAAAGATAAAACCTGCTATCGCAGGAAAATCATTCACAGAGATATTCACAATCTCACCAACAGATGCCATTCCTGCATTTCCTGGTGCTATATACAACTTATCCAATTTTGGACTCTGAGCCAACTTCCATGCAATTGCATGCTCACGTCCTCCACTTCCTAATAAAAGTACCTTCATAACAATCTATTTTAATAAATAAACTGGCCGTACTCGCTCTCAATAGTCAACTTCTTGCCCTCGTACGCCTCGCATCGGCCAATAACTCTCGCCTCGATATTAAACTCAGCTGCAATTGCAATAATATCCTCGGCCAACTCTGGTGAAACATAAATCTCCATTCTATGTCCCATATTGAACACCTTATACATCTCATCCCATGATGTACCACTTTGCTCCTTAATCAGCTTGAATAGTGGAGGAACAGGGAACATATTATCCTTGATTACATGAAGATTATTTACAAAATTCATCACTTTGGTCTGAGCACCTCCTGAACAGTGAATCAAACCGTGAATATCATATCTATACTTGTCAATAATTCTCTTCATAACAGGAGCATAAGTTCTTGTTGGCGACAACACCAACTTACCGGCATCAAGAGTTGTTCCCTCAACAGAATCAGTCAACTTACAACCTCCGGCATAAACCAGCTCCTCAGGAACTGAAGGATCGTAACTCTCCGGATACTTCTCTGCCAAATATTTTGCAAATACATCGTGACGAGCGGATGTCAAGCCATTTGAGCCCATACCTCCATTATACTCTGTCTCGTATGTTGCCTGTCCGAAAGATGCCAACGCAACGATAACATCTCCTGCCTGAATCTTTTCATTGGTAATAACATCAGAGCGCTTCATTCTACAAGTTACTGTAGAGTCAACGATTATCGTACGTACCAAATCTCCGACATCTGCAGTCTCACCACCTGTAGCATAGATATTCACTCCAAGCTTCTTATACTCATCAAGCAACTCCTGAGTACCATTAATAATTGCAGATATTACCTCGCCTGGTACAAGATTCTTATTTCTACCAATTGTAGAAGATAACAATATATTATCAACAGCTCCTACACACAACAAGTCATCGATATTCATTATCAAGGCATCTTGTGCAATACCTTTCCACACGCTCAGATCACCGGTCTCCTTCCAGTACATGTACGCCAAGGAAGATTTAGTTCCGGCGCCATCAGCATGCATTATGTTGCAATACTCCTCATCGCCGCCCAAATAATCCGGAATTACTTTACAAAAGGCTGTAGGAAAAAGCCCCTTATCAATGTTCTTAATGGCGTTATGCACATCTTCCTTTGATGCAGAAACACCTCTTTTGTTGTATCTTTCGTCCTTTCTCATAATAAAATTGAAAAAAATCACCGCACTCGCAGTAACAATGCAAATTTAACAAAATCCCCTATTGCTACCAAGTATTAAAAACAAAAAAGCGGTGCCAAAATGACACCGCTTTCGCGCCTCAACGAGGACTTGAACCTAGGACCTACGGATTAACAGTCCGCCGCTCTAACCAACTGAGCTATTGAGGCAATTTGCTTTTGAAAGAAAGGCGCAAAAACCTTTTTATTGCGCCTCAACGAGGACTTGAACCTAGGACCTACGGATTAACAGTCCGCCGCTCTAACCAACTGAGCTATTGAGGCGTGTTTTTCAAAAGCGATGCAAAATTAAGAATTAATTCCTAATCTGCAAAATTTTTATGAAGTTTTTTTCTATTCAACTAAAAATTCCTTCTCAACCAACTCCATTCCCGAAGTAAATGCCTGCATATTCAGCGGAATCAACTTATGATATCTCTCAGGCAACGACTTTTCCAAAGCAAGTTGTACACTACTGGTCTCTACCACTCCCTTTACTGCAACATACGCACCTAAAACAATCATATTAAAAACTTTAGGATTGCCCGACTCCGCGGCCAAACGGGTAGCCTCAATACGACAAATATTTATATCTCTCCTTGTTGGGAAAATGGTAATTCCATTCGGATCATACAGCAAACATCCGCCAGGCTTAACCGCACCCTCAAACTTATCCATTGACTGTTGATTCAACACAATCACCGTATCAAATTTATTTAAAATCGGTGAACTGATCTTCTCATCACTAAGAATAACGGTAACATTAGCAGTACCCCCACGCATCTCCGGGCCGTACGACGGCATCCATGACACCTCTTTATCCTTCATTATTCCTGCGTAGGCCAAAATTTTACCCATTGATAAAACTCCTTGACCTCCAAAACCGGCAATTAATATCTCTTCAGTCATAATTAAATATCTTTCAAATCTCCTACCGGATATTTCTCAAACATATTTTGACGCATCCACTCATTTGCATTCTCGGGCGACAATTTCCATCCCGATGCACATGTACCGACAACCTCTACATACGAAGTCCCTACCCCCCTTCTGGTATTCATAAAGGCCTTCTTGATCGCAGCCTTGGTTTTGCGTATAGCAGCAGGTGTATCTGCCGATTGACGGGTAACATAACATGTTCCAGGAAGTTGAGCTATAAGCTCTGTAATCTGCAATGGATAACCATGTAACTTAGGCTCACGTCCATACGGAGTAGTAGCTGTAATCTGACCTAACAATGTTGTCGGAGCCATCTGACCACCTGTCATTCCATATATAGCATTATTAATAAAGATAACAACTATATTCTCGCCCCTGTTACATGCATGCATAATCTCAGCACAACCGATTGACGCCATATCTCCATCTCCCTGATATGTAAAGACATACTTATCCGGATTCAGACGACTGATTGCAGTGGCAACAGCAGGAGCTCTTCCATGAGCAGCCTCGGCCATATCAACATCCATATAATTATACATAAAAACAGAGCAACCAACAGGACACACTCCAATTGTAGAGTCCTGAATTCCCATCTCCTCTACCACCTCGGCAATAAGTTTGTGCACTACTCCATGAGTACAACCGGGACAATAGTGCATAGGACACTCCTTCAATACAGAAGTACGACCAACAACCAGATTCTCCGGTTTAATCATCTCATTTACCTCCATAATCACACCATTTTTTTAATCTGCTCCAATATCTCTTCCGGAGTTGGAACTATTCCTCCTGTTCTACCATAGAACTTAACATCGTTACCAACGGCCAACCTTACATCCTCAACCATCTGACCGGCACTAAGCTCTACTGAAATAAACTTCTTGCCCATCGCCGCCAACCGTTGTAACTCTACCGTTGGGAATGGGAAAAGAGTTATAGGTCTCAATACACCAACCTTTATACCCTCCTCTCGAGCCAATTGCGCAACCTTACGACAAATTCTTGCAACAGAGCCATAAGCAACAATGACAATATCGGCATCATCACAATCATTATTCACAAAGCGAACCTCCTGCTCCTTCATAACCTTATACTTAGCCTGCAAATGCTCGTTTACACGCTCAAGTTGTGACAAGTCCAAGAAACATGAAGTGATATACTTTGCAGGAGCTCCCGTCTTTTTTCCGGTCAAAGCCCATGGTGCATTCTGCTCAATCTGCTCCTTGGTCCAACGGGGTTTAAACTCGCCCAAAGTAACCTTCTCCATCATCTGTCCCACAATACCATCAACGAGCATCATTACCGGAGTTCTGTACTTGAAAGCCAGATCAAAACCCAAACCGACAAAATCATTCATCTCCTGAACAGATGCCGGAGCCAGAACAATCAAATTATAATCTCCATGTCCTCCTCCCTTAACTGCCTGGAAATAATCCCCCTGCGACGGGCCTATAGTACCCAGGCCAGGACCTCCACGCATCACATTGACAACCAGACATGGCAACTCTGCAGCCGCCATATATGTCAATCCCTCCTGCATCAAACTGATACCGGGGCTTGAAGACGAAGTCATTACACGTTTACCACTTGAAGCTCCTCCATATACCATATTAATGGAGGCCAACTCACTCTCTGCCTGCAAAACAACCATACCTGTCTCCTCCCAGGGCTTACGGATCATAAGAGTCTCCATAATCTCGGACTGAGGGGTAATAGGATAACCAAAATAGCCATCACAACCATAACGGATTGCAGCCTCGGCAACAACCTCATTACCCTTCATTAATGCAACTTCTGCCATGATACTATAATTTATTCTGCTTTTACTCTATAAACTGACAAAACGGCATCGGGACATACAACTCCGCAGCTTCCGCAACCTATACAACTGTCAGGACTCTTCATCTCCGCATAATGATACCCCTTGACATTTACCCCAACACTCAATTCAAGAACCTTTAATGGGCAAGCCACTACGCAAAGATTACATCCCTTGCATCTATCCTTATCCACAACAACTGTTCCTATAAATTTCGCCATAATTCCAACTTTGATTACATTTATGATGTAAAGTTAGAGACAAAAAAAGAGCTTTCCAAAAGTTTCTGTACATCTTTTCAGATTTTAACAGAGGAAGCTGCATTTTTGCACATCGTCGCAATAAGTGCGAAAAAAGAACTATAAAATAATTGCACAATCAAAAAAACATTTGTGCAAAAAGTTAAGTACCTTTGCAACCAATCTGAACGTAGCTAAAAACACCTCTATGAATATCGGGTACTATATTGCAAAAACACTACTCAAGAGCAAAAGCACTATCTCTACCGCTAAAGCAATCACCACAATTGCCCAAATCGGTATAGCCGCCGGAGTATGCGTTATGCTACTATCAATATTCATAACTGCCGGTTTTAAGAAACAGATTACTGATGGTATCTCAGGCATAACCCCAGCCATCACTCTTCAAAAAGCATCCGACAGCAGAGGCATCTATAAGGGCTCATATATCAATGATTTAACTATAGACAAACTCAAAGAGGATCATAGAGTTGCAAACATTTACCCACTGATAAACAACAGTGCGATACTAAAACAGAGCGACATACTTCACGGAGTTATAATCCAGGGTATTGACTCGACAGCTACACTAACATTTCTACAGGAACACCTGATTGACGGCAGACTGCCAAATCTGCTTTCATGCGAGGCCTCGTCCGAAATAGTTATATCGCAGACTATCGCCCAACTTATGAAATTGAAGGTTGGCGACAAACTGCAGTGTTTCTTTGTTGCAGAGAATAGTAGAGTAAGACCTATGAATGTATGCGGAATCATATCTACAAACATCAAAGAGATAGACGAGGCCTTAGTAATATGCGATCTCAGAACATTGCAGAAAATAAATGGCTGGAACGCAGACGAATATCAAAGCTATGCAATTGAGCTACACAATATTGCCGACAGTGAGCCATTCGCCTATGAGATAGACAGAATAACAGAAAACGCCATCAGTGGCAATGGTTGGTACATAAAAACAATCTTTGACACTCACCCGGAAATCTTTGACTGGCTGCAACTTCTGGACATGAACGTATGGGTAATACTGATTCTGCTTGCACTCGTAGCGGGCTTCAATATGATATCATCAATATTGATTCTTATATTGGAAAGAACTACCTTTGTAGGAATAATGAAAGCAACCGGACTTGAAAACAGCCGATTAAGAGAGATTTTTCTTTGGATATCAGCAGCTTTGACCGGTAAAGGTATGCTTTGGGGAAATATTGCCGCATTAGCAATCACTATTGCACAATATTACTTCCACATCATTAAGCTGGATCCGGAGATATACTATATGGCCTTCGTCCCTGTATCATTCAGCATTGAAGGATTAATTGCCATAAATATCAGCGTACTTGCACTGACAACACTTATGATGGTGGTCCCGACAATGATAATATCAAAGATTAATCCAATTAAAGTTATCCGTTTTGAATAACGACTTATGAAGAACTATTTCAGACAGATATTTAAAGAACATAAACAAGGGATATACGGCACTATTCTGTTTCACCTGATACTGATAGTGGCTCTACTCTCCATGAAACTGCACAACATACAACAGATCATGGAGTTGGAACTTGAATACCAAGAGGCCGACACCAAACAGGTCATTGAACAGATTCAGGAAGAACAACGACGTGAAGAGTTGCGCCAGAAGAGTGCCGATGCCGAGGTTGAGGAGATGCTAAGAAGCATGGTCTCGAACGAAAATGCCGATCGTAACAATCAACGCACCGAAGAGAGCAACGCCATTGAGAGATATATTGAAGAGGCTATCAGCGAGATAAATGGTCACCAGGGCAGCGACCTGTACAAAGCTCAACGCGATAAAAACTTCAGACGGGACAGCTTGCAACACCTTAGTGATCAATTAGAAAGCGAACTGGACTCACTTAAATCGACATTCTACCAGGCAGGAAGCAGCGTAAGCTACAACCTAGGCAAACGATACGCCAGAAAACTACCCATACCGGTATTCAAATGCGAAAACGGAGGAAAAGTAGTGGTTGACATTGAGGTTAACCGTAACGGACGCGTCATCAGGGCAACCGCAAATAGTGAATCGGATCCTGACGAACAACTCCGAGAGACTGCGGTAGATGCAGCTCTGCGCTCAATATTTAACGCAAAAAGCGACGCTCCTGAAATTGAACGAGGCACTATCACATACAACTTTGTCAAGCAATAGATGAATATCATATCTGCCATATCATCTATCCTATATCCTACAGAGTGTCCTGTTTGCGGAGCTGTACTGGTAAAGGGCGAAGAGACCTTCTGCACAGAGTGTCTTATGAACTTCCCGTGGAGTGATCCCGATTTTCACTACCACGACACTATACTAAAGTTAAAAAATTCTAACATCAAGAACCTATACTCTCTGTTCAACTATGCAAAAGGTGCCGACTCCAAAAATCTGCTCTACGCAATAAAATACCACAATCGTCCCAAATTGGCATATAAGATGGGGGTGATGCTCGGCAAACACCTGGAAAAACACCTTCATGGTGATATCATTATTCCTATACCACTTCATCCAAAACGTGAACGTAAGCGCGGCTACAACCAATCGGTTGAAATTGCCAGAGGAGTATCCAAAATAACCGCTATACCATTCTCTACCAAAGCAATACACAAAATCAAGAACACATCAACACTTACTAGCCACAACCGTGAAGAGAGGTTTGCAACTATTAACGGTGCGTTCGAACTGGGCGAGGCCTCGCTCATAAAAGGAAAAGAGGTTATTATCGTTGATGATGTTATTACAACAGGAGCAACAGTTATGGCAGCAATATCGGCAATGGAACAGGCGGGAGCAAAAGGATTTACACTTATTTGCGTTGCAAAAACTTCCTTGTAAAATATATACTCACATAATATGCCGTTTAAATTAAATTAGCTATTTTTGTTGTATGATTAAAAGATTACTATTTGCATTAACAATAACAGCCCTTATATGTGCATGTGCCAACCGTGGCTATCCCGAGGGCGGTCCACGTGACGAAACTCCTCCTGAAATTATAAAAGAGGAGCCATACAGCTATTCCACAAACTTCAGTGGAAACAAGTTAAAAATCTACTTCAACGAGTTTGTACAACTGAAAGATGTAAACTCGTCTCTGATGGTATCTCCACCCCTGAAGAAAAAACCGACAGTCAGCAACAGAGGAAAATATATAGTTGTTGACTTCTCGCGTGATACCCTGAAAGAGAACAGCACCTACAATCTGGATTTTGGAACCTCTATTGTTGACAACAACGAGGGTAATCCTCTTGGATACTACAGATATGTATTCTCGACAGGTTCAGAGATTGACACAATGGAGATTGGAGGAAAACTTGTAGATGCCGAGAGTGGCGATCCATTAATGAAGATTCTTGTAGCCATCTACAAAAACCATCACGACTCTGCAGTCATAAACGAACTCCCTGCTTATGTGGCACTTACCGACAGCGCCGGCAACTTCCGTTTTACCAACATTCAGGACACGCTATATCGTCTGGTCGCATTCGAAGATGCCAATACCGACTACAAATACATTCCTGAATCTGAAAACGTAGGATTTATCGATACCATTATCAAACCGATAGTATTTCCTGCAACACGAATAGACACCATATACAAAACTATACAAGACACACTCACAGACGGCGCTGTTGTTGACACCCTGGTCATTGACAGTATAGCCCAGGTAGACTATCTTGCATACGGACCGGCAAACCTCTTTGTCCGTCTGTTCGGCGAGGAGAAGACACAAAACTATATGGAGTCGCCCAAACGAAGTGAGCGTGAAAACATAGCCACAATATTTGCCATGCCGCAAGGGGGCAGGGATCTTAAGCTACTGCTCACCGACTCTCTGCTTGCTGACACCGTTGGAGCGAGAGAGTGGTACAGAATTGAGCGCAACCCCTCTTTCGACACTATAAAGATTTGGTTGACAGACACCTTCGTGTCGCGCAGAGATACTCTGAATCTGGTATTCAACTATCTCAAGAGCGACTCTTTGAAGAACCTTGTCCCCTCATTCGACACCATACGAATGAACTACAAGCCCGAAAACACCCCCAAAAAGGGTAAAAAGCAGAAGATGACAGCACAGGACTCATTAGCATTGATATACACCGAAGCCAAAACAAACAGAAAGAGTCTGGATATTGGTGAGCGAGGTTACATTCTATTTGACCACCCTGTTCTTTCTGACGGATTGGACAGCATTACGCTTGAGATAAAGCGGGACACGGTTTTTGAACCCATCAACTTCACCTTGGAACAGGACTCTTTGAACTTCAGAAAATACTGGATAGAAACCGAGTACATCAGTGGAGCTGAGTACAAAATGAAAATAGACACCGCCCAAATACACACAATCTACGGAAAGCCTATTCTTGGTTTGGAAAACAGTTTCACCGTAAAGAAGACTGAGGAGTATGGAACTTTGAAGGTAAAAGTTACAAACACTCACAACCGACCAATCCTTATAGAGGTTTATCAGGCAAAAAAAGGCTCAACTTCATCGAAGAAAAATGCAACAACCTCTGCTGCATCTTCGTTCAAAATTTTAAAATCCCGCTCTATCGACCACGATGGTGAGGTACTATTTGACCTTATGAACGAGGGTTCATATATGATTCGAGCCGTTATTGACGAGAACAGAAATGGCAAATGGGACACCGGAAGATATCTGGAACACAGACAGCCGGAAAATGTTAAATACCAATACATTGAAATCCCCATCAAGAGCAATTTTGATGTAGAGCAAGATTTCGACCTTGACATTGAATACACCAAACCTATAGAGGAGGAGAATAAAAACAAGAGATAAAACAACAAAAGGCAGCAACTATGAAGAGAATCATCACAACAATAGCAGCCATACTCACGATTCTCGTCGCAAATGCACAGGAGGTACTCCATACACCGGCTCCACCTATCGAGAAGCTTACGTATATGGGATACTACAACTGGGGATTTATATGGATTAAAGCCGGAAAGGTCGAGTTCACCCAACAGGAGTCGCCCAAATATCCCAATGCCCAATTTCTACAGGCAGTTGGCTACACAACTCCTACCTGGGATGAAATATTTATGCTCAGAGACACCCTGTACTCTCACTTTGACAACACCACCTTCAAGCCATACGAATTCTCACGTAAAGCCCATGAAGGCAAGTATCATAAGACATTCGACTACACCTTTGACTACGCCGACTCGGTAATCTATGGTGATATTAATCGAATTGGACGCTGGCAAAAGAACGATACCACCCAGATGGTACCCAACCTATATGATATGCTATCAATAGCCTGGTACGCACGTGGTCTGGACTTCTCATCGTACAAGGTCGGTGACAAAATTCCTATCAAGATATTCCTTGACAGCGAGATATGCGACTTGTATGTCAGATATTTAGGAAAAGACAAATTCAAACTGGCGGGAACTAAACACGACTGCTACGTATTTGCCCCACTTCTTGTTGCCGGCGAGGTATTCAAGGGAGGAGAAAATATGAAAATCTGGGTAACTGCCGACGAAAAACGTATTCCACTCCTTATCGAAGCAAAGATTCTTGTCGGATCGATAAAGGGAATACTCGTACCGAATGAAAGTAAATATTAACAACACATAAGCTAAACGACATGAAACAGATATCAACCAAATTTACACTGCTACTATTAGTATTGACCACCCTATTCTCATGTAAGGAGGGTGAAAAAGTTCTTCCCGGAATTGTCGGAGCCCCCAATGAGATACTCGTTGTTTCATCGGATAAAATCTGGAATAGTTCAATGGGCGACACAATAAAAAACTACTTCTCCCAACCGCTATTCGGACTTCCACAAGAAGAACCGACATTCAAGGTCCTTCACATACAACCCTCAAATTTTGAGCGCCACTTGGGAAAACACAGAAACGTAATTCAAATTCAGGTTGGAGCAAATATCGACTCTACACAACTACTATACCAGAATGGCCTTAAAGCACGGGACCAGCAATACTTTTTGTTGCAAGCCAGAGACTCTGCAGAACTCATAAAGCTATTTGGTCAAAAACAATCCCTCATTGAGAATATAATCCTCCAGGCAGAAGAGAAGAGATTGACAGAAGGATACACTCGCTTCCCTTCCAAAAAAGTTGTCGCACTATTCAAAGAGAAATACAACATCGACATAAAGATTCCCGAGGGATTTAACCTTAACAATGAGAGCCAGAACTTTATATGGAGCTCGCTCGAGACAAACAAATATAGTCAAGGACTTATATTCTTCCAGGACACTCTGTTCGACGCAACACAATTCAACATACAGATCTCCATGGATAGGGTAAACGAACTGCTTCAAGAGCACATTCCCGGTCCTATAGACAGCTCATGGATGGCACTGGACATGGAGTTTCCATACATCGCAACCCCTACTTTGATACACGACAACTACGCCGTTCAAATCAGAGGACTATGGTATGTAGAGAACGACTTCATGGCAGGCCCATACGTACTTAACGTTATTCTTGACAAACCCGGGAACCGAGTAATATATGCAATGGGCTACGTTTACTACCCTGTTGAAGCAAAGCGAAACATGGTAAGACGATTGGAGGCTATAATAAACTCTATCAAAACCATCCCATCACAAAAAACGGAGTAGATAACAGATGATAGCCTCGCTCATAACAGCTCTGATTCTGACTCTATTTCAATGCTCTACAGACAAACCGAAGAGCATTGAACCAGGTATTGCGCAAATAGAGCAATATCTACCTATATTATCAGGGAAACAGGTGGCATTTGTAGGAAACCATACCTCATACTGGAATGGGCAACACAGTATAGACATTTTACAGGAGAATGGTATCGAGATTGAACGCATCTTTGCACCTGAACATGGATTTCGAGGAACAGAAGATGCCGGAGCAACAGTAAACGATGAAATCGACGCCAAAACCGGTATTCCGATAATATCGCTCTATGGCAACAACAAAAAGCCCTCGCCCGAAAATCTTAAAGACATAGAGACAATAGTATTTGATATACAAGATGTGGGTGTGCGTTTTTACACCTACCTATCAACTCTTCACTACATTATGGAGGCTGCAGCCGAGCAGAACATACAGGTGGTGGTTATGGATAGAACAAATCCACATACTTACTACATTGATGGACCTGTTTTGGACACCGCCCACACATCATTTGTAGGTCTGCACCCGGTTCCTATTGTCTATGGAATGACTATAGGCGAGTACGCTCGTATGATTAATGGAGAGGGGTGGCTCAAAAATGGCGCCAAGTGCAACCTTAAAGTGATTCCAATTTCCGGGGATTGGCAAAGAGAGAAGTCAATTCCTCTGCAATGTAAGCCCTCGCCAAACCTACCCGACAGTGTATCGATAATGCTCTACCCATCAATGTGCCTGTTCGAGGGAACCGTTATTAGCGAGGGAAGAGGTACATATATCCCATTTCAATGCTTTGGACACCCCGAACTTAAGAATATGCCATACACCTTCACCCCAATATCCATTAAAGGAATGAGTACATCTCCGAAATGCAAGAACCAAGAGTGTCACGGAATGCTTCTTGATACATGCTATAATGAGGTATTCAGTGGGGCGAGGTTACAATTAAAATGGCTTATCACAGCATATAAAAACTACACCGGTTCTGCTCCATTTTTCAATAACTTCTTTACCAATCTTGCAGGAACAACAGAACTACAAAAACAGATTGAGGACGGTCTAAATGAAGAGGAGATTCGCCAATCATGGCAAACCTCACTCAATAACTTTAATAACATCCGCCAAAAATACCTGATTTATTAAGTAATTCAAGGTAGTGTATATCTTACAATCTCGGGTTCAAGTGTCTGGGGATTGGGACTCCACGCATATAAATATTTACCATTGGGGGTTACCGCAATGTGTCTAACTCTACGATTAAGCAATAAATGGATTACAGGTTCTCCATTGGCAGAAAAAACATATACATTGTTACTTAGAATATCATCACTCTTCTCAATAATCTCGTATTTAACTCCCACATGCAAAAGGTAATAGTTATTCATTGATGCACATATACTTGAGAATCCATAGACACAATCAGGACTAACCTCTGCCATAACACCTCCCTCAATCTCTTTGATAATTAGATCCGAGTAATTATATAGAAAACGCTTCATACTTGGATTATCCAATGAAGTGCAATCATAAAACTCTACATAATCGCCTAAATAACTAGCAAAAGCAAATTTATCCTCACCAAAGATTTTTGCACAATAACCATCATTCTTACCTAACTTAGGATATAGCGATGGAAGCTCTACATTATTAAATACTCCAACAACATTACCAAAACTAGAAACAGAGTCATTAAACTCATTAAACGCCATAAAACGCATTGGCGATGCCTCATAACTAGAATATGCTGAATGCGGATATATGGTTTTTCTATCAGATAAGATAACCTTAGGCAAAGCAAACAAATTATTATGCGATACAAATTTCTGAATATTGAACGCCAATGTATCAGAGTTGACAGAAAAGAGAACACAATCATAATTATGATTGCTATTGTATTGCATTAAATACAAGGTAGAATCCATCAATCTTAATTCAGGAAAGATAAACTCATTAGGTCCACGTCCTTTGCCTATAAATCTCTGAATTTCCATTGAAGACAAATCAACAGCAGTAATAAATTTACTACCGGTTTGTCCAAAAATCATAAGAAAATCATCTACTATTTTCAGATCAAGACAATCATCCAACGAGTCCGACGGAATATTTAAAACCTCTCCGGAAATATTGATAGTCTCAGGAAAATCCTCGCTCAAAACACTAATATTAGATTCACTACTACATGAGAATAACAGCAACAAGGCAAATAATGTTGATAATAACTGTGATTTATTCATAATTATTAAATTAAGTTTTGACAAAGGTAAGAATTATTAATTAGAAATTAGGAATGAGGAATTAGGAATTAGCAATTAGGAAAAATCGTGCAAGGTGAGAGCAGAAGCCAAATTTATTTGGATTATGCCGAACCGCCGCCGATTTTGCGGCACTGCGAAGCGTTTACGAATTAGGAATGAGGAATTAGGAATTTATAGTTTGGAGTTAATAGTTAGGAGTGATAACACTAGCGGAAGATGATTATGGTAGGGATTATGGAGTCGTCTCCACCCCCGGAGCCGTATAGGGGGAG
>JAGBFU010000024.1 GCA_017936285.1 Marinifilaceae bacterium
CTAATTCCTAATTCCTAATTGACTCCTAACTAAAATCATGTTGTATAGAGCTCCGGGAGATCGATACCCTTAATCTTTCTATATAGATTCAGAGCGTAAGAATCGGTCATGCCGCTAACCAAATCAACAACTGTTTGAAGTTTGGTATATATGGGAGCATCTTGCGGAACTTTATACTGCTCCGACATCATTGAGAGCAAATTCCTGGCATAATAGGTATGAGGCTTCAAAACCGCATCGGTATACTCCTCAAGCAACGTTCCCAATATCTTGAATCCGGCAATCTGTATTTGCGTAACAAGGTTTGCATTATAAATTCTTGACACCGCCACATCCGAACATCTGTTATAGGCCTCGCCCAAAGAGCCACCAACATGTTTGATTAAGCTATCATGAAAAGTTCCATTCATTATCTCATCATAGTGCGAGGTCCAGACATCGGCACAAGCATTGATTAACTTATTGATAATTCCGGCACGCAAAAATGCAATACGCTCATTTTTATCTGTAACAACCTTAAAAGTTTTATCAATAATCTTCAAATCCTCCTTATCAACGCTCTTATCGTAGAAAGCTCTCAAAAGATCTTCTGCCTCATCATACGAAATTATCTTCAATTTCTGAGAGTCCTCTATATCCATAATCTCATAGCAGATATCATCGGCAGCCTCAACAAGAAAAACAAGAGGGAAACGGGCATAATTCATATATTGTCCGTCATCAATGCGTTTAATTCTCAAATGATCTGCAAGCTCTTTATATACACCCTTCTCACTTTGGAAGAATCCATATTTAAAACCACCCTTTCTTGCATTCATGGATTCACAAGGATACTTCACAATTGAAGCCAAAGTTGTATAGGTCATTGTAAATCCTCCCGGACGACGTCCGTTAAAGCTATGAGTAAGAAGACGAAAAGCATTGGCATTCCCCTCGAAATGACACAAATCCGCCCACTCCTCTACACTCACCATACGTTCAAATATTTTACCCTCGCCATTTTGAAAAAAGCTCGAGATTGCCTCCTCACCGGAGTGACCAAATGGAGGATTCCCCAAATCATGGGCCAAACATGCAGAACTGACAATTGTACCAAACTCATCAAGCAGCTCAACTCCGGCAGCCATCTTGTCGTTTTCACGAACAAAGTTTGCAGCCTTCAACCCCAGAGAGCGGCCAACACTCGCCACCTCCAAACTGTGAGTCAATCTATTATGCACGAAAATACTACCAGGCAATGGAAATACCTGAGTCTTATTTTGCAATCGTCTAAATGGAGATGAAAAAATCAATCTATCGTACTCTCGTTGAAATTGTGAGCGGTCATGATGACGGAACAGCGAGGTTTGAGCCTCGGGTTGATATCTCTCTGTTGATAAAAGTTCTTGCCAATTCATTAGGATCTGTTTAAATCATTCATACACAAAGTTAGTGTAAGCCAATTGAAGAACAAAACAAATTTGATCAAAAAAAGTCGGTTCTTCGTTATGAAGAACCGACCATATAGAATATACTCTCTAAATTACTTTGATACGTAATGGAAGTGAGGTCCGAAACGCTCAAATGCAGCCTTATCAAGCTCCTCCTGATGGTCAGGGTGAGCAATGTTAATCAAAGCCTTAGCACGCTTCTGAAGAGTCTTTCCATACAAATCAGCAACTCCATTCTCGGTTACCACATAGTGAACATCGTGACGTGGAGTAACAACACCTGCTCCAGGAGCCAAAATAGGACAAATCTTACTAACGCCCTTAGCTGTTACTGATGACAATGCAATAATTGCGCGACCACCCTGGCTTGCACCTGCTCCACGGATGAAATCCAACTGACCACCACAACCGCTATAGAACTTCATACCGATTGAGTCTGAGTTTACCTGACCAGTCAAATCTACCGATACTGCAGAGTTAATAGCTGTCATCTTAGGCTGTTGAGCAACAATGAAAGGATCGTTTGTATAACCAACATCCATCATGTAAACACCCGGATTATCATCGATAAAGTCATAAACGGCCTTAGAACCCATCAAGAAGGTTGACACCATTTTACCCTTATCAAACTTCTTGTTCATATTGTTGATAATAATGTTGATCTTGTACTCTTTTTCTTTCAACTTCTTCTCTCATTTTTTCTTGTTCATTTATGTATTCAGATCGGAAG
>JAGBFU010000025.1 GCA_017936285.1 Marinifilaceae bacterium
AATTCCTAATTTTGAATTAAAAATTACTCCTCGTTACGCTCTTGACGTGGGCGGGCATCACGGTGCTCACGGTTATTGTCACGTCTTGGACGATCTCCGCGGAAATCACGACGCTCAGGACGCTCAGGTCTCTCAGGACGCTCAACATATCCCTCTGGTTTTGGCAACAACACCTTACGAGAAAGTCTCAACTTACCTGTCTTAGCATCAATCTCCAACAACTTAACCTGAACCTTATCACCCTCGTGAAGTACATCCTCTACGTTCTCAATACGCTTGTAATCAAGCTCAGAAACGTGCAACAAACCATCCTTACCAGGAAGAATCTCAACGAATGCTCCAAAAGGTACGATTGACTTTACAACTCCATCGTAAACCTCACCAACCTCCGGCTTAGCAACAATTCCCTTAATTCTTGATACGGCAATATTGATAGACTCTGCATTTGGTGCAGAAACACATACGATTCCCTTGTTCTCAACCTCCTCGATTGTAACAACTGCACCGCTCTTCTCCTGAATATCCTGGATAATCTTTCCTCCAGGGCCAATGATTGCACCAATCTGATCCTTGTCAACAGAGAACTGAACCAAACGTGGAGCATGTGGTTTAAGGTCTGCACGTGGCTCAGGCATAGTCTCAAGAATAATATTCATAATATGCATTCTGCCACGACGAGCCTGCTCCAAAGCCTTCTCAAGAATCTCATATGAAAGACCGTCAACCTTGATATCCATCTGAGTTGCAGTAATTCCATCGCGAGTTCCGGTAACCTTGAAGTCCATATCTCCCAAGTGATCCTCATCACCAAGAATATCAGAAAGAACTGCATACTTCTCACATCCCTTATCGGTGATAAGTCCCATTGCAATTCCTGTTACAGGCTTCTTCATTGGAACTCCGGCATCCATCAATGCCAATGTTCCGGCACAAACTGTTGCCATTGAAGATGAACCATTTGACTCAAGGATATCAGAAACTACACGTACTGTATATGGATAATCCTCAGGAATCATTCTCTTCAATGCACGGAATGCAAGGTGTCCGTGACCAATCTCACGACGACCTATTCCACGGCTTGCCTTAGCCTCTCCGGTTGAGAATGGAGGGAAGTTATAGTGCAACATAAAGCGCTCTTTACCACGCTCTGTAGCCTCGTCAATAATCTTCTCATCCAACTTTGTACCCAATGTACAAGTTGACAATGACTGAGTCTCACCACGAGTAAATACAGATGATCCATGAGGACCTGGCAAGTAGTCAACCTCGCACCAGATTGGACGAATCTGCTCTGTGTTACGTCCATCAAGACGAACACCCTCGTCCAAAATCATACGACGCATAGCCTCTTTCTCTACAGCATGGTAGTAGCGAGAAACCATAAATGCCTTAGCCTCGCGCTCCTCCTCAGGAATACTCTCCATATACTCCTCCTTTACAGCCTTCAACATATCCAAACGTTTATGTTTGTCAGCTGTGCAGGTACGGCAAGCATCGTAAGCCTTCTGATAGCACTTATCCCATACATCCTGCTTCAACTCCTCATCGTTAGTCTCATGACAGTATGTACGCTTCTCTTTTGCCACCTCTTTCATCAACTCCATCTGCACCAAACAGTGCTCCTTAATGGCATCGTGAGCGAATTTGATTGCCTCAAGCATCTCCTTCTCTGAAACCTCGTTCATCTCACCCTCAACCATCATGATGTTCTCGTAGGTAGCACCTACCATAATATCGATATCAGCATCCTTCATTTGCGATGCTGTAGGGTTAATAACCAACTCTCCGTTAATTCGTGCAACACGTACCTCTGAGATAGGACCATTAAATGGAACATCACTCACAGACAATGCAGCAGATGCCGCCAATCCGGCCAAACAATCCGGCATTGACTCCTCGTCTGCAGAGTAAAGAGTTACCTGTACAAAAGTCTCGGCATGATAGTCATCCGGGAACAATGGACGCAACGCACGGTCAACCAAACGTGACACCAAAATCTCATAATCAGAAGCGCGACCCTCACGCTTTGTAAAACCACCGGGGAAACGACCCACAGAGGCAAATTTCTCCTTGTAATCAACAGAAAGAGGCATAAAATCAACATCGGTTCCGGCCTCCTGAGCAGAACATACGGTAGCCAAAAGCATGGTGTTACCACACTTTAACATAACAGCTCCGTCAGCCTGCTTTGCCAACTTTCCTGTCTCAAGGGTGATTACTCTACCATCCGCAAGAGTAATCTGTTTCTCAATTACATTCATATCTCTATCTTAAAATCTCTTACAACACAATAATCTGTTTTACCTAAACAGACAATAAGTACAAACCAAATCAAATCAGTTTGACATTTCGTAAAAAAGACCTGCCCAACGACTTGTCAGACAGGTCTTTATTGTTTGTTTTACGTAACAAAAATTACTTACGCAAACCTAATGCCTTGATAATTGCACGATAACGCTCAATATCACGGTTCTTCAAATAGTCAAGCAACTGCCTGCGCTTTCCAACCAACTTAGTCAATGCTCTCTGTGTAGCGTAATCCTTACGATTTGCCTTCAAGTGACCTGTTAGGTGGCTGATACGGTAAGAAAATAAGGCAATCTGGCTCTCTGCAGAACCGGTATCCTTATTAGACTTTCCGTACTGAGAAAAAAGCTCTTCTTTCTTTTCAGATGTCAAGTACATGATTTTTAACGATTTAATTTGTTTATAAATTTAACGCGACAAAATTACAACAAATTTCCATAACTACCAACTATTTAAACAACAATTTTGACTACTTTTGTGGCAAATTAAAAAAACAGAAACATGAAATCACTTTTTATCATAACACTGGCACTTATCAGTTCAATTACAACATACGCACAAAAGACAAACATCACATTTAACGAAACCTCACACTACTTTGGCAACATTCCTGAACGTGAGGGCGAGGTTAAATACTCCTTTATATGCACAAACAACGGAACTCACCCCCTGACCATATCGGAGATAAGAACGGGATGTAAATGTACCACCTGTGAATGGGAGGAGAAGAGCATTGCTCCGGGCGAAAGCGGAACAATTACCGCAATATTTGATCCGGAAGGTTTGCCCGGCAAATTCATTAAAAGTATAGCTGTTTTTGCCAACACCACCCCGTCGGTATCAACCCTGACTATCCGAGGCTATGTCATACCCCAAAAGAGTGGTCCGTTCGGCAATTTCCCGGTAAAGATGGGCGATATCAGACTATCGGCTGATACTATTAATATTGACGGTGTTAATCGCGGAATCATCAGACACAAAGAGATTGAGATTATCAACTCAAGCAAAGAGGTGGTTGAGCTTGCTACAAATTCAACCTCAAAGAACTTCGTAACCGAGATAACTCCGGCAACTCTTCAACCCCTTGAAAAGGGAAAGCTGACTCTTAAATGGATTGTAACAGACAAAGAGCCTCTGGGCCCTCAAACACAACATATAACCATAATACAGAATGGCAAAGAGAGCGGCGCGATAGTAACCAATGCCGATGTATATGAAAACTTCTCAATCTACAAGGACAACGATTACTCGTTGGCTCCGAAAATCTCATTGAATGAGCAGGAGTTTGATATGGGACAGATTCTTGTAAATACAATTCTGGAACACGACATTATCATTAAGAACAGCGGAATTGCCGAGTTACAGATAAACAAAATAGTATGCGATGATCCTAATATTGCAGTACACCTAAAAAAAGGAATAAAGAGCGGCAAGTCTCGTAAAATGACAATTACAGTCAATGGCAAGGAGTCATCGTTCAATGATACCATAGTAAAGTTATACACCAACGATCCTGAAAATCCTGTTGTAAGTTATAGAGTTAAATACGAGACAGTTTTATAATATGCGCTACCTTATTGCACTCCTTATAATCATTGCAACAGCATCATCTTTAAGTGCACAAGAGAGGAGAAATCCACAAGAGGTATGCACTCAAAAGGTGGGATCACTCCTCTTTGAGAGTTATAGATTTGATGCAGGCAGAGCTATTATCGGCGAGACTAAGAACGATACCATACTGTGTTATAATCCGACAGATAAGGCGATTCGCATATCTATAGGGGAGGCACCGGAGGGGTTGATGGCAAGGTTCGACAAAGTTGAGATTGGCCCGAAACAGAGTGCCAGATTACTAATATCACTATATCAGGATGATCCAACAAAAGCAGGCTACTACTTCCAGACATTCTCGCTTGTAGAGAATGGTGAGTATATTCTATACCCCTACTTTAGTTATACCGCCAAACTGGAGGAGAGTTTTGCACACCTCACAACAGCAGAACTTGAGGCATCGCCCAAAATTGAGTGCCTGACTCCATCGATTGATTTCGGCACCAGGGGCGAGGGCTCACGTATAAAGTGCCGTTTTATTGTTAAAAATATTGGAAAGAGCGACCTGGAAATATACCGCATCTCCACAAGTTGTGGGTGTACTGAAGCCACAAGTAATTTAATGATTATCCCTCCCGGAGAATCTACAACAATTTCTGTAACATTTGATTCAACAAGCAGATACGGAAAACAGATCAAGACAATCAATATCTACAATAACTCTCCCCTGTCGCCCGAATATAAACTAACTATTACAGGAACTATAGAGTAAGATAGCTAAAATGATTTTCAAAAATTTGATTTTAGCCCCTTTTCATTTAATTTTGCGATAAGTAAATTTTATCAGAAGTTGTCTTACGAGGTTCTGACAACTTAACTGACTACAAACCCAAGAGCCTCATCACATTGTGGTTATGAAACATATTTTTATCGCATTGACAGTACTCTTATCATTTGGTTCAATGGAGTCATCTGCACAGAGTTTCCTTAAAAAAATCACAAAAACAGTTGGAAAGGAGATTGAAAACCGTCTGACCAAGGAGGTGGAGAAACTTACCGGAAAAGAGACCGAAGGCGAACCCCAACAAACCCGCCAGGAACAACCTGTCAGTAACAATACCCAGGTTACCCAGAGTGATTCACAAATCACACCAAGCAAGGAGTATAGAGCAGACTCTATCAATGCTTTGGTTCCATGCGGACCTGCTACCGGCAAACTCAATGGTTATGAATGGGTAGATATGGGATTACCCTCAGGAACTCTATGGGCTACATATAATGTTGACGCAACCAAACCGGAACAATCGGGCAAACTATATGCATGGGGCGAGATAAGCACCAAAACAAACTATACCCGCGAAACCAGCAAGTATAATGGAAAAGAGTTCCATGACTTTTCCGGCGACGCAGCCAACGATATCGCAACAGCCAAATGGGGAAAAGGATGGCGTATGCCAACTCAGGAGGAGTTCAGCGAACTACTGTTTTATTGCAACTGGAAATATGTAGAAAAAGGTGGTATCAAGGGTTCTGAAATTACAAATCCTAAAACCAATAGCTCTATCTTCCTGCCCGTAACAGGATATATGGATGAAACCAAGCGATACAATACTACAGGAAACGGAATGTACTGGACATCATCGCCCCACACCGATCAATGGAACACCGGAGCCCATATATATCAGTTTGGTGGAGCTCTTGGCGAGATGAGCATTAGTGAACGTGCCTATGGTCTGGCAGTACGTCCTGTTACCGATTCCGACATTAACACGGAAACTCCATCATCTGGCGAGATTAATGGACATAAATGGGTTGATTTGGGACTTCCATCGGGTATAAAATGGGCTACATGCAATATTGGTGCTGATGCCGCTGACAAAATCGGCAATCACTATGCATGGGGCGAGGTTTCAACTTACACCGATGATACCTCCGGTAAAAATGAGATGTATGGCAAAAACTGTAACGATATTTCAGGTAACTCAACCTACGATGTAGCAAGAGCTGAATGGGGAGGAACATGGAGAATCCCTACCTACAATGAATACAAAGAATTAATGGAGAATTGCACCTTTGAATGGACAACTCTTGGAAGACGTTCCGGCCTGAAGGTAACGAGCAAGACAAATGGCAACTATATATTCTTACCGCTTTCAGGAGACTTCCGAGCCAGAACCGATACCTACGGACGTCCGAACGACATAGATAAAAGCGCAGCTTACTGGAGCTCTACCCCAATAAACGGCACACACTCAATGAATGCCTATGCATTCAATATCTACGAAAACAGGTATATACTACTCTACTATAATCGATATTGCGGTTTCAGTATTCGTCCTGTATCAGATTAAAATTAAACGTAAAGAGTTCGGCATTGCACCGAACTCTTTACCTGTAAAATACTTTTTTATTAACCTGTCCAACTTGTGGGGTCTGTACCGTTGTACAACCTATTGTTTTAGATGTTGTACGACAAAACCAACAAGCATCTATAACTGACTCACATTTAACACATTATCACCTACTTCAATATTATCCCATCGTGGAATGTTGGCGTTAGTACCCCCATGCTCACCAAAGCAAACTCTCCACTCTCAATCAAATAGTTAGAAACACTTACCGGACTTAACTTACGATCTGTTCCATAACAAATCATAAAATATCCGTTACGTGACCATTTCCCTATGTAGGCTTGATATTTTTTTGCAGCAGCTTTTAATAACTCTAAATCCGTATTTTCATTTTTTAGTCTTATAGAAATATAATTTTGCACCATTGCATTCTCTCCATTGACATCTATATACGCAGGAGCAATCACAAAACATGTATCACAAAATGAAAGTTCATCCTTGTAAATGAATGTCTCAACGTAGTTTTTATAATTCAAAAGTTCCTTATCAATTACGCTATCCCACCCAATAGTGCATGATTTGTGATAATGATAATAATCAAGGTTGGCTGATTGCTTCTCATTAACTCTCTTAAACCTTAATCTATTGTATGTCTCTTGTGGTAACCATACATAAAGTTTAGTGTCATCAACAACTACAGGGACTGTTGTACCATTAATAACATAATGGTCATGTTTCTCCGGTAATTCATCATTAATAACCTCTTCTGGAATTGCTCCGGGCGCAGGATCACTAATCTCCTCATCAGAAGGTTCGGTGACCAATCCTAAATCTGTATCACTATCACTACATGAAATTATTGTCATTGAAATCAATAAAATCATTAAGAAATTTTTAAGTATTTCCATAGCTCGTTTTTTATATCAGTTGAACATTAATTACACATAATATACCATCTAAGGAGCTGGAGTTATATTTAGAGCAGCATTAGCATCAACTAATCCATACCCCACATATTGGTTCCATGAATAAACCCTATTGGAATAAATAGAGAAGAAACCTATTACTGACTAGACAATCGAATATATAATTAGTTTAGTTTTAGGTACTAAAATAATTCAAGTTGGAAGATATTTCCGAACACTCGAGATTCTTGACATTCATAATTATTTGTATTTGTCGTGATTTACAAAGTTATGAATGCTACTTTTTTTACTCCGAAAACGGGGAATTAACATATTATAATTTACTCTTAATATCATTTTGATCCGCCAATGTAAACTCAAATTTCGGCATACATTTTTCGATTTTTAAATTTTTCTTTTGGTATTCAAATACAGCCTTAAATAACTCTATAATATCGATTTTGCCAATTTCGTCGATAGTATCTGCATATACTCTATTCAAAGCCTCATTACCCAACTCATTAGGATTGTAAATAAAATAAACAAAACGAAAATTGTTCATTGCATCTTTCCCTTTCTTCGGTTTTAGATAATTAGCAACAATAGCCAAGAAGTGACAAATAAGTTGCTTAATATCAAAACGAACTACCTGTTTATCATCATAATAGAAACTACACTTAAATTTATTACTATCCCTTGATGGCTCAACGCTATACCCAAACTTTTTATTACATTGGTTGATATATTCATATACTATCTTATAGGGATTTCCTATCTCAATTATTTTGTGTACAGTGAATATTTCTCTACACTTTGCTTCTAAAAAGATATCGGTATCACCATTTCGCAAGTATGCATCCAAGTTAGCCTTATGGCCTACTAGTGTTGCAAACTTTTTCTCAAACTCAATACTTGGAACATCTCGCAAAAGAGTATAAATAATTCTGCTTGACGAGCCATAACACGCCATTTTGGGAGGATATATTCCCCATCTACCTCTTTTCTCATTTATCTCCAAGCCGTCGCCATCTTCATACTGTTTACGGTGATCTTCAGACATTTCTGCCAAATATCTTTCCCAGCCTTCATTGCTCATATAGCGGTCGTATACCGATTTTGATTTGGCGACAAGATATCCTTCTCCATAACACTTCTTCTCTTTATCTCGAATAAGACAATCAAGAATTTGTTGTAAGTTCATAGTAACATTACTTTTAATGGTCTCCATATCTTCCGTAAATTTACAAAATAATTTCTATTTATTACCCACCCGCCATAATCTTCAGATGATTAGGATATATACTAAAGTATATATTTTTTTGGGGGGATGGGGGTTGGTAAGACAAAACGCGGAAGAATTTCCGCTCAGAAAATGACATAAAAAAAAGACAGCCCTTTCAGGCTGTCTGTCATTTTCTGAGCGGAAAACGAGGCTCGAGCCCGCTACGCGGCCCGGCGCGATTTTGTCTATGGGTCGCGAGTTCGAGCATAATGGTAATTAGTAATTAGGAGTTACCAGTGAGGAGTGTGAAAAAAATATCGCTTTATAAGCCCCCTTATTAACGCTGGTGAACGGAGTGAACCAAGTGAAGGGGGTTTGGGGGTTGGTAAAACAAAACGCGGAAAACGAGGCTCGAGCCCGCTACGCGGCCCGGCGCGATTTTATCTATGGGTCGCGAGTTCGAGCATAATGGTATATACGCAAAAAGACAGCCCTTTCAGGCTGTCTGTCATTCTCTGAGCGGAAAACGAGGCTCGAGCCCGCTACGCGGCCCAGCGCGAT
>JAGBFU010000026.1 GCA_017936285.1 Marinifilaceae bacterium
AACGTTCATCATATGAATTAACACATTCCAGTAGAAAGCAGGTCTCACTTGAACAAATGGAGACTGAGAGGGTTCCGAAGGAGTATTCTGATAGAGATGGAGGAAGAAATAATAATGGTGTTTATCATTCTTCTCTTCTCAAAATCGAAATCATCTCCGTATCCCTCTGTTTCATCTTGAAGTAACTTTATCATACTCTGTTGTGCAAGCGGAGTAAAGAGCAGGGCGTGTTGTTGATTGTCATTACGGTTACTTGTATCAAACACCACCTCAAACTCTTCGTTTGACATCATTGCATAGTTTGCGTTCTTCAGATTTCGAGCCTTTTTACGCAAAGATCGTCTTTGCAGTTTATAGGCGATACTGCCAATTCTGTCTGCCAGTCCGCTCTTTTCACGCAGGAATGTCAAATCGGGAGCAGCAGTGTTGCCATAAATCAATCTGCTCTTTTCCTTGTAATATGGATATGGCTTTGTTATAGTAGCAGTCAGTGTTTGAGAGTGGTGTACAGTGTGGTAGTTCCCGTCAGAACCTCGTTCCGTAGTTGTCCAGTGGATGGTCTTATATCCCTCATAAGTTTTGAAACCCATCTCCATCCTTCTTGTACGACAAATGATAAAGGGGTTACCTTTTATAAGTCCTGAGTGCGAGTAAATAACTGAACGATCTTGGTTGAATGAATCATCCCAGCCGTATGTCTCTTTCAGATCTGCCAGACGTTGTGTCGTAAAGTATGGGTCAAATTCAAGTTTTGGAACTGTCTGTGTTATCATACGGGTAAGCACATCCCAGTCATATAACCTGTTAAGAGGCTCCATCTGCTCCCATGCCTCTTTGTACAGGTTTTGGATAATCTGTTTTATCTGCCTCCCTTCGCCTGTAAGTTTTTTGATTAAAGGGTGAATCCATGCGAATAGCGGAACAGGTATAATTATTAATGGGACAACAAGTATCGCTTTTGTGCTTATATCGGTATATTCCCATGCACGATCTACAATACAGATATACAGAGTTCCGCAAATGCAAAAAAGAAGAATAATCCACAGTATTACACACAGTGCGATAAAGGTGTATCTTCGTCTCTTAATGGATCTTGCCTGAGCCTCGTACTTGTATATCTTTTTGCACGTTGTCTGGTTGGTCGCAATATCTACCCGGGCCTCATTTGCCATTTCGGTAAATGTGGCCTCGGCTATATTTTTAAACCGCTCACGAAATACCTGTGAGTACTCAGTGAGCGGATCGTAAATATCATTATTCATAAATTGCTACCTAAAAGAATTTAGCTCTTGCCATCTCTTTGGTCTCGGACGAGGCTGTGAATGGAATTCTTGTAGTGTATCCTTCGCGAGCTGCAACTATCATCTTTGCGGGCCATGCAAAAATATCGGTATTCCACTGTGTAACGCGACTATTATATACTGTGCGTGCTGCGGTGATTTCACGTTGCAGATAACTGTTCTGTTGCATAGCATCGGCAATCGCATTGTGTGCTTTTAATTCCGGATACGCTTCAACCTGAGGGAAAAGTCTGTTGAATGCTGCATTAATCTCCCCGTTCACCTGACTGCGGTTTGTATCATTGATTACTCCGCCTCCACGATATGCTGCAACAGTCTTCATGACATCCTTGTCAAGCTCTATTGCGCGTTCTACAAGGCCTACAACATTCTGTAATACCTGTACGCGTTGTTCAAGATAGTTGTCAATATTCGAAGCTTCAGCCTGAATGCGCTGTTCAAGTTGCTGGAAGTAGTTGTGTGCGGCAATCTTTCTGAAGATAAATATCACTCCCGGCAAAATGCCTGCAATAGATCCGATAACAGCTACCAATGTTGCATTTGTGAGTGTATCGCCCATTAAATAAACGTATAACAAAACCAAAATAGGAATGGTAATCCATAATGCAATTTCAAACAGAACCGAGCCAAAACCGACCTTTACAGGTAATTGCTTATCAATTACATTAATATCCCTGCCACTCTTGTTCACCGGGCCCGTAACTTCGTCCAATAAATTTGCCATATCTTAATCTTTAATGTGTTAAACATGTGCTTATTTCTGCCCCTAAGTTAATGCAAATTTCAAACAATTACAACTTTCCCTAAAATGAAATAACCCCAAAAGTTTTGGCCAAACTTTTGGGGTCAGATCAACAGTGACAACCTCGAGTGTACTATTGTATGAAATGGTTATTGCACTATTTTGCAGGTTCCCATTTACAACGGACAGGTGATACAATAGCACCCTCGTCTTTAAGTTGCTTCATTGCCTTGTCAACCTCCTTGCGGTCAATTCCGCTAAGCTCGGCAATCTTACCTGCGTTCAAAGGCTCACCGGCCTCCTTCATTGTTGCTAAAACTCTCTCCTTTGTCTCCATAGTGTCAATTTTATTCTTATTTACTTTTTGGTGCAATCGGGGTAAATATAAGGTCAATAATGTCGGCCTTCTTAACCAAATTCGCTGCATGCTTCTGAATATCCTCAACAGTGATAGAGTCAATAATATCCTCGTAGTTTTTAGGATCAGCCTGATTGTAACCGTTCATATAGTAGTTATATACGGTGTTAAGAACGTAGTTGTTGTGGTTCTTGCTCTGTTCATAGCTGTTAAGCATACTCTTCTTGATCTTTTCAAGTTCCTCGACTGATGGCCCGTTTTGAGCTATACTGTCAATTCCCTTGTAGATAAGGCCCTTTAAGTACTCGGCTCTATCAGGGTTACAATCGAACTGCATTGTCAAGCTGTATTTAGATACAGGAGATGCAGATGAACCTTGCTGTACCTGAACTCCGTAGGTTCCTCCCTCTTTTTCACGGATATCCTCGGTATATCTCATGCTCAACAATCTTGCTAAAATCAAGTTGGTATAACTCACTTTTCTGTTCTTTGTGCTCATGCGCTTAGAGATATTTACAATTACAGAGCTCTTCTCATCGGTCATTGGAATCTCAATTACCTTCTCTGTAATTCCGAATGGACTGTGAACAGTTCCTTCAACTTTTTTGTCCTTCTTACCCTCGCGGATTGAGCCGATATACTTCTCTGCGTATGCCTTAACGCTATCCTCTGGTGCATTACCTACAATGAAGAAAGTGAAGTCTTTAACTCCGTTGAAACGGTCGCGATAAATCTCCTCGATTCTGTTAATGTCAACTTTATTGATTGTCTCCTCGCTGATCAATACAGTACGGGGACTATAGTTTGACATAATCATTGACAATGAGTCCTGCATTATTCTTGATGGATCCTTCTTCATTGTTGGAATTAACTCCAAATACTTCTGCATAGTTACTTCGTGAATCTCTTTGTCGAAACGAGGCTCCTCGAAACGTAAATATAGAAGTTTGAACATGGTTTCAAGATCCTTAGGTGTTGAGCCTCCGTTTACATTCTCGGTTCCACCGCTAACAGATACTCCGCAACGAGCCTGTATTCCTGCCAACTTCTGAGCCAAATCCATCTGGTTGAATTTGCCAAGTCCATAACTGCCAATCAAACCGTTCATCATAGAGATTGATGGCATATCCTGATCTGCATAGCGGTTATGACCTCCACGGCTTACACCTCGCAAATCAACAGACTCCTTCTCATAGTCTGCGTGCTTGTAGATAACTGTCGCTCCATTTGCAAGAGTCCACTTTACGGCACCAATCTCTTTGTCTCGCTTCTCCTTGATAACAGGACTTCCCTTAAGCTCTCCGTCAATCAACTCTCCCTTTACAGCGTTGTTAGCGTATGGGGTAATTGATGAAGCATTAATGTTATTCATAACAGCAAATGCCTGCTCCTTTGTCATATGTGGGGCATCAAGGCCGGTAACAATGATTGCTGTGTTGCTATCCTTAATCATTTGAGGGATACGCTTCATTATATCGCCCACAGTAATCTCGTTCAATACTTTGTTTGCAAAGTTATAATATACATCGAAGTCCATGTTTGGTTCATCCTCAAGGAAGTTAACCAAAATGTCCTCCATATAACTATTATTGCTTGTCTTATCCTGCTCCTTATATGCAGTCTCAAGGTTTGCTTTGATATTTGCCTTAACGTTGTTCAACTCATCCTCCGAGAATCCATACATAAATGTCTGGAGAATCATCTTCCAGCTTGCCTCAAGGGCCTTCAACTCCTCTTCAACTCCGTTACGTGGCAAGATACCCAATCCAAAGTAGTCATATCCGCGAGCAGCAGCTCCAATACCTACCGACGATGACATGAATGGAGCATTTGGTTTCTGACTCTCTCTTGTGAATCTACGGTTCATCATAGATGTAAACATAGATTGTACCATATTATCATATAAGTATGAGTAGGTGTTCTTGTACTCTGCCGATGGATCAGGCATAATCATCTGAATGTTGATGTTTGTTTGGGTAGCCTCTTTATCAGTTGCAACTACGAATCTCGGCTCATCGTATGGAGGTATTGCAATAAATGGGCGAGGAACCTCGTTTTCTGGGTTCTCAATGCTACTGAACATTGCTATAATCTTCTCCTCAAGACTCTTAGGGTCAATGTCTCCTACAATAGCAATTGCTTCAAGATTTGGACGGTACCATCTCTGATAAAAGTTGCGAATTGTCTCAGGCTTGAAGTTCTGAATTACGTTGATGTCTCCGATTACCGTTCTGTTTGCGTATGGAGAACCTGCGAATACGACAGGCATCATCTGTTTTCTGATACGCATACTTGAATTCTGGCGACCTCGCCACTCCTCGGTAATAACTCCACGCTCAGCATCAAGCTCCTCCTCGGTAAGAAGCAGATAACGTGACCAGTCGTGAAGAACCAGCAGACATGAATCAATTAATGTTTGGTCGGTTGTAGGAATGTTGAACAGAGTATATACTGTCTCATTCAAACTAGTGTAGGCATTGATACTTCTGCCGAAATCAACTCCATGACGCTCAAGCATATTGATAATGCCCTTGCCAGGAAAATTCTTTGTTCCGTTGAATGCCATGTGCTCAAGGAAGTGTGCCAGACCATCCTCTTCATCGGTCTCAAGTGTTGCTCCAACGTTACGGATGATGTAGAAATCGGCTCTCTCCTTTGGCTCCTGATTCTTTTGGATATAGTAGGTCAGACCATTAGGAAGAACTCCTTTCACAACCTTTGATGTAAACGGAATAGTATCCGTTAGATTCTGGGCCATAAGTGAGCCGCAGAAGATTAGCATAAATGCTGTTAAGAGTAGTTTTTTCATATTCTATTATTTTAATGTTTGCCAATAATAACCCGCAAAGGTAACATTTTATTTGAATAGTGCGTTAACTCATTGCAACTTCATGACTCAATTTTGACAATTCTTAAGATTTGCGGTTTATTCGGGCTAAAATAGTATGCAAAATCATAGGGGTATATGGTTAAATATATCTAAATCGAACGAAAATAAAAAAATAAACTCTACCTTTGCAACTTATCTGATTGGATGGATATATGGCACATAAAGTACCGTTTTGGAAGAGATTGAAGCACAGGTTCAGAGTAACTGTCGTTAATGATACTATGTATGAGGAGATTTTTCACATACGTATATCGTTATTGCATGTGATAGTCGGACTTGGGTTCCTGGCTCTTCTGTTGGTGCTTATTACCTCATATCTGATAGCGTTTACCTCGATCAAGGAGTGGATACCCGGCTATCCCGACGGTAATGTGCGAAGTGAGATTATTGCCAATGCACTGCGTCTTGATTCCATAGAGGCCGAACTTGACAAACGCGATAACTTTATCCGTTCGTTACAGGTTATGATTGGAGGAGGTGAGTATGGAACGGCTGCCGATACCATTGATAGTGCCGTGGGAACAACCACCCATTTTGATACCATCATAATGCAGATTACTGAGGAGGAGCTGGCATTCCGAACAGAAATAGAGAATGAGGAGCGTTTCTCGCTTGGACTGGGCATTAAACCCACCAATAAGGAGTATTACCACTTCTATCCTCCTGTATCGGGTTACGTCATAAACTCGTTCAATGAGAAGGAACGTCACTATGGTATTGATGTTGTTACCAAAAAGGATGCACAGGTGATGGCAGTACTTGACGGAGTTGTAATCTTTACTGACTGGACCATTAACACCGGGCACGTAGTAGCCATTCAGCACGCCAACAATCTGATGAGTATCTATAAGCACAACTCGGTTCTGTTGTGTAAGCAGGGAGACTATATCCGTACAGGTCAGGTGATTGCAAATGTCGGAAATTCAGGTCACGAGACCACCGGACCCCATTTGCATTTCGAGATGTGGAGAGCCGGAACTCCATTGAATCCGGAGGACTTTATACAATTTAAATAGTAGAGAGGTTTTGAAAAAGAGATTAGCGATATTAGGTTCTACAGGATCGATAGGAACCCAGACACTACAGGTTGTTGATGCCAATCCTGAACTGTTTCAGGTTGAGGTGCTTGTAGCCAACAATAGTGCTGAAAAACTTATCGAGCAGGCGTTGAAATATAATCCCAATGCTGTTGTAATTGCAAATCCCGACAAATATCTTCAGGTTCGCGATGCACTTGCAAATACCTATGTAAAGGTCTTTGCCGGCGAGGAGTCAATTGCACAGGTCGTTACTATGGATTGTGTTGATGTCGTGGTGACTGCAATGGTCGGTTATAGCGGATTGTTGCCAACGGTACGTGCAATTGAGGCGGGCAAGACGATTGCTCTTTCAAATAAGGAGACTTTGGTTGTAGCAGGAGAGTTGATAACCTCATTACAAAGAAAGCATAGAACAGCTATTCTGCCTGTCGATTCCGAACACTCTGCAATATTCCAGTGTCTTGTAGGCGAGGCCTCGCCCATTGAGAAGATTCTTTTGACTGCATCGGGAGGCCCTTTCAGAGGAATGAAACGTTATGACTTAGAGAGAGTGACCGCTGCAGATGCTTTGAAACACCCCACATGGAATATGGGTGCAAAGGTAACTATTGACTCGGCCTCGCTTATGAACAAAGGTTTCGAGGCGATGGAGGCGAAGTGGCTCTTCGGAGTGGAACCCGACCAGATAAAGGTTGTGGTACATCCGCAATCCATAATTCACTCAATGGTACAGTTTGCGGATGGAAATGTAAAGGCACAACTGGCAATTCACGATATGCGTCTGCCAATCCAATATGCCCTGACATTCCCGAATCGTGCATACAGTGCTTTGAAGAGGTTGGATTTTGCAAAGTTGGCAAGACTCGATTTTGAGGAGCCGGATATGGAGACCTTTGCAAACCTCGGCATGGCATTCCACGCAATGCGTGAAGGTGGAAATGTGCCTGCAGCCTTGAATGCTGCAAACGAAATTGCTGTTGCTGCATTCCTTAAGGATCAGATATCATTCCTTGGTATGTCTGACCTGATAGAGAGAGTTATGGCGAAGTGCGATTACATCAAAACCCCTTCGCTGGCCGATTATGCCGAGACCGACAGAGTGGCCCGTGAATTGGCATTAAGTATGATTAAACATTAAAATTAAATAGATTTCAGAGATGGAGATTTTGGTAAAAATAGCTCAGTTTGTTTTGAGTCTGTCTTTATTGGTTATTTGTCACGAGTTTGGTCACTTTCTGTTTGCCAAACTGTTTAAAATGAGAGTTGAAAAGTTCTATCTGTTCTTCAATCCCTGGTTTTCAATATGGAAAAAGAAGATTGGCGAGACAGAGTATGGAATTGGATGGCTGCCACTTGGAGGATATGTCAAGATTGCCGGTATGATTGATGAGTCAATGGATACCGAGGCAATGAAACAGCCGGCCAAGGAGTGGGAGTTCCGCTCTAAACCTGCATGGCAACGCCTGTTGGTGATGGTTGGTGGAGTATTGATGAATGTAATTGTTGCATTTGCAATATACATAGGTATCCTCTTTGCCTGGGGCGAGACATATTTGCCGGCAGAGAATGTAAAGTATGGAGTTGTTGCCGAAGGACCATTTGCCGAGTTGGGATTGAAGACTGGAGATAAGATCATCTCACTGGACAATCAGCCTGTAGAGCGTTTTGAGGGAATTGTAAGTGATATCCTTATTAATCAGAAAAAGTCAATACAGGTAGAGCGTGATGGTCAGATTATATCAATTGATATTCCGGACCAGTTTATCTCGGAGTTGATGGAGATTGCATCGGGCAAGGATGCAAGAGCCGCCCTTCTCTCGCCAAGAATGCCTGCCAACAAAGTGTTGATACAGGGATTTGCAGACTACTCTGCAGCATACGATGCAGGTGTTCGTGAGGGCGATGTAATATCGGCAATTAATGGTGAGTCGTTCAATTTCTACGATGAGTATATGGGGTTGATTAAGGGAACAGCCGATTCTGCTTCAACCAAATTGACTGTACTAAGAAACAAAACCGATATTGCTATCACAATGTCAAATGTTGACTCATTGAGCTATGATACATTGAATATCGCATTTAAACTGCCTGTTGAGGGTGTGATGGGAGTATATAATGCCCCAATTATTAACGAGTCATACGAGACAAGTACAAAATATTACTCACTATTCGAGGCCATCCCTGCCGGAATAGAGAAGGGTATTGCTCAATTGGGCAGCTATGTACGCAGCCTTGGCCTGTTGTTCAGCACCGATAGCGGATACAAATCTGTAGGAGGATTCATGACTATGGGTGATATATTCCCCGGATTGTGGGATTGGGAAAGCTTCTGGAGTCTGACTGCTTTGATTTCGATTATGTTGGCAGTAGTGAATATTTTGCCTATCCCTGCCCTTGACGGAGGCCACGTTGTATTCCTGTTATACGAGGTTATAACCCGTCGTCAGCCAAGCGAGAAGTTCCTTGAGTATGCACAATGGGTAGGAATGGTATTCCTATTGGGTCTCTTCCTGCTTGCCAATATAAATGACTTTTTGAAATTCTTTACCTAAATGTTACGAATACTCCTCTCCGTAGTATTGTTGGTGGTCGGGCTTTCGGGCGTGGCTCAAAAGAGTACGGAGAGAAAAGATTTCAGGTTGCTCTTCTACAATGTAGAGAATCTGTTTGATACACGTAATAATTTAGAGACTCAAGATGACGAGTTTACACCTCGTGGTTCCAAATATTGGAGCCGCGAGCGTTACAATACAAAACTACGAAACACTGCAAAGGCAATATCCGCTTGTTCCGACAATGGGGTATTGCCTTGTTTTGTTGCTTTGGCTGAGATAGAGAACAGGGTAGTGCTTGAAGATCTGATTACCAAGACAGCTTTGGGCGATGGCTCCTACTCTATCATTCAGCAAGATTCTCAAGATCCGCGCGGAATAGATGTTGCCCTATTGTATAATGAGGAGCGATTTACTCCGACAGATACACTTTTTGTGCTATTCACCGAGTTGAAGAGCAGGGATCTGTTATGTGTAAGTGGAGTTATGGATGGTTGTGACACTCTTCACATTATGGTGGCACACTTCCCATCGATGCGTGGAGGCGAGAAGCAGAGCGAGTGGAAGCGTGTTTTAGTTGCAAAGACAGTGCGCGGAGTGGTAGATTCGTTATACAACGTTAATCCCGATGCAAATATAGTTCTTTGTGGTGATTTGAACTGCGAAGCGGGTACTAATCCAATGACGGTAATGCGTGCTGTAGAGTACAAAGGGGTTGATGTGCCGGGTTCTCTATACGATTTGGCCTTCCCCTACAAGAGGAAAGGTGGTAAGGGAACATATTGCTATATGGGTAAGTGGCAGACAATCGACCATATTGTAACCTCGCCCGCCATAATGAGTGGAAAAAACGGATATAAGATATCAGAGAAGGGGATGGTTATCTGTGATAAAAACTTTCTGCTTGAAGAGAATAAAAAACAGTTTGGATGGCAACCACTTCCCACCTACCGAGGTATCTACTACAAAGGGGGATATAGTGACCACCTCCCAATCTATGCCGACTTTATTGCTTTTTAAAGATTCCGAATACGGCAGAGCCTGAGCCGCTCATGCAGGCATATATAGCTCCGCGTCTATACATCAAATCTTTATACTCCTGAATTTCAGGATGAGCCTTTAGAATGCTCTTCTCGAAATCATTGGTAATATGGTTGCGCCACTCCTCAATAGGTAAATTGTTGATATTGCGCAGATTAAATGGTGCAGGGGTCGGAGTGATTCCTGCGTATGCCTCTTTTGTTGAGACGGCCACCTCGGGCTTCTCTACAACAATTTGATACTCATCCAGATTCAAGTCAATGGGTTCTAAAAGTTCTCCGCGTCCATGTGCAAATGCAGACTTGTTCTTGATAAAGAATGCGCAGTCGCTGCCAAGTTCTGCTGCATATTTTTCGAGCGAGGCCTCGCTCAATCCCAAATTTAACATTGAGTTTAAGCCGGTAAGCATAAAGGCGGCATCGGCACTCCCTCCGCCAAGACCGGCGCCAAATGGGATGATTTTATGTAGATGTATATTTACTGCCGGAAGTGTGAATTCTCGCTCCAATAAACGATATGCCTTGATAACAAGATTCTTCTCCTCGGGGCAGTCAATCAATAATCCTGAATTCTTGAAGTTTACAGTACCATTCGGGGCGTCGGCAATCTTTATCTCAAGAATGTCGGCTAAGTTCGGAACAGGATAGAAAATAGTTTCAAGGTTGTGAAAACCGTCAGGACGTTTCTCTGTAACGAATAGTCCGATATTGATCTTTGCGTTTGGAAACAGTATCATAAAGTTTGAAATAGAGCAGTTATACAAATCGCGACAATAGTTGCCAACCCTGTCCAGATTGGTAGATATACCCACTTTTTGAAGCGAGGTTCGGTGAAATATCCTTTTGTCACATATTGAAGAAGCTTATACATTAAGAAGGCTCCTATCCAACCGATAAATGCTCCTGCAAGAATATCTCCCGGGAAGTGTAGTCCCAAATATATTCGGGTGTATGAGTTTAGTGCCGCCCACAATAAAAAGAATGTTGTAAGCCAGCGATTTTTAAAAACGTAGGCAACAATAAATGCCAGTCCGAATGTGTTTGCTCCATGACATGACGGGAAGCCATATCCTCCACTGTCGCGGGTCTTGAATACAATGTCGTAAACCGGACTTAATGGGTTGTTTGGCCTTGGACGCTCAACAATCGGACGGATTACACTTGCAACCATCTGATCTGCAAAAACAATGACCAAAGCTATCGCAATAAGAGCCAATAGTGCCATTTTTGGCTTCAGGTTTTTAAACAGAAGAGCTGCTAAGGTTGCATATAGAGCAGCCCATATCACCTTCCCGGTGTATAGCTCCATAAATGCTGTCAGGAATGGGGTATTTACTCCATTAAGGAGATCCATTGCCTGATTGTCTAAGTTTGATAAAATTTCAATCATAACGCAAAGGTATATATAAATTAGGAATGAGGAATTAGGAATTAGAAATTAATTAGAAAAAGTAAAGTATATTTGACATTTTGGAAAAAGTATTTAACTTTGTGGTGTTGATTCTAAAAATTAAAGTTATGAAAAAAAATTATCTACTGCCAAACAAGTTTAAGATAATTGGTTTGGTAATCTTTATTCTGGGGTTAGTGCAGTTCTTTGCGTATGATTGTGGTTGGTGGTATCTACCCTCAATAAAGGTATTTGGTGTGATAACCGATGATGGTTGGTTTAAAGTGATTAGCAATGATTTTGATAACGAGTTGTCTGTATTGTCTATCTTGATAGGGTTACTTTTCATGGCACTCTCAAAGGAGCGAGATGAGGATGAGATGACTGTTCATCTGCGTGGAGAGTCGTTTGTGTGGAGTTTGTGGGTAACTATTTTGGCTCTGATAGTAGTTGAGTTGTTTGTATATGAACGCCCATACCTTATCTTCTTCTATTTTGCACCATATCTATTTACATTTATCTATGTTTGCAGATTCAATTTTAAGGTGTTTAGATTGAGGCGAGGTTTCGCTCAGGATTGTGATGATAAAAATTAATAACTATGAAAAATAGAATTAAGGTTGAGCGTGCAATTAAGGATATTACTCAACAGCAATTGGCAGAGGCATTAGGAGTTAGTCGCCAGACCATCAACTCCATTGAGCAGGCAAAGTATGTTCCTTCGGCTCTGTTGGCTATGAAGATTGCTCGCTATTTTGGCAAACCGGTCGAGGAGATATTCTCACTTGAGGATGGTGAATGATAGTAAAAAGAGTCCCGAATCATTGCGATACGGGACTCTTTTTTATGTGTTGTGAGTTTTATTGGATTGTTACATTAACCTTTACGGTGACAAAGTTGTTGTTCGATTTGTAGTAAACAATGTATGCAGGGTATGTTGTGCCGGTTACTACATTTGTGTCATGATATTGGAACAGGTTACCGGTGATGTAGCTGCCGTTTGCCGGTTCAAGGGCGATATATGCGCTGTTGCCCCAACTTACTACAGCTCCATTGCTGCCGAACCAGTATCCGCTGTTTGCGGTAAAGGATGTTGTGATGTTTCCACTTGAATTAAATGCTGCAAATTGTACTGTTCCGGAACTTATTGCACTTGCCAAGTCTGCAACTCCAAGTTCTGCTGCAATCTCTCCGGCATAATTTGCAATACTCCATTGTGTGTAGGTGTAGTCTGTTGCACGGGTTACTGTGTAGTTAAGTGTGTAATCCACAACTGGCGGGAATACTCCCAAGGTCTCGTTGTTCTCATCATCATCTGTATTTTCCATTCCTGTTATACCGGTTACATACTCATTTGTTAAGGTGTATGTTCCGCTTAATAGTGATGTATTGGTAAGTTTAAATCTGTATGGATACTCATAATCATTGCTTACATCTGAATCCCAAAGTTTCTGTGTGTGTTGTGTAGGAGCGGCTGTTACAACAAGGTATAGGTGAGTTGTTCCGCTTGGAATAGTCATAGTTGTTGTTCCGCTATTAGTTGAGTTCATTGTTCCATAAACCGGAGTCCAGCCTCCTGTTCCTGTTCTTGCAACAAGGCCCCAACGCCAACCTAAATCCGATGCAAAGCGATAGTTGCCACTTTGATATGCGGATAGTCCCTGGAAATCCACTGATACTTGAGTTCCTGCAGTTGGAACTGTAAGTGAAATGATGTTCACTCCGTATGATTGAGGGGCAAATGCACGGTTGTATGTTGTACCTGGATCACTTGTTGCAGGATCATGACTTGGGCGATAATATCCATCTGCTGAGTTGTAAACCAGGTCGGTTTTGTTGGTAAACCATGTTTGCAAATCGTAATCCGATGCTGCGTCAAGCATACTGCGCATATAGCTTGCATTATCAAAATCCCATGTAACCTCGCGTGCTGCTGATTGCCAAACCTGGTCGTTCATTGTTGATTGTGAGGTTGATGTGATGCGCTTGTAGGTCTGCATTGCGTCCTCGCCCGTAACTGATTCACGCCAAATTCTGCCGAGGATGTTGTCTCCATGAATTGACTCCCAGTAGTTGATTAAGAAGAAGTTTTGGTAACGTAGCCACTCATGGCAGAAACCTCGGTGTGCATTTGCTTGATAGTATGGAATTTCACATCCCCAAGTAGGGTAGTATGACAAGTTTTTCCATGCCATGTAGTTGGCGCAAACCTCCCAGAATGCATTACCGGTTCCAACTGCATGACGGTATCCGCAACTAGATGATGGGTTGTCGCAGTATGTCTGATATTGGAAAGAGTGACCCAATTCATGAGCTACGGTCTGGCCGACAGGGTGGCAAGCACTTGGGGCAATCCAGAAGGCTCCAATCATATCGTCAACACCGCCTCCGTTGGCAATCCAACTTGATGTGTAGAACAGGTAAATCTCAATTTTGTAGGTATCGAGATTTGAGTTCGTGCCAAGGAATCCCATGTTGTCGGCATAAACATCGTACCATGCCTCCATCTTCTCAAGCATATCGTCAATATCGACATTCATTGATACATTATCAATTGTGGCTGTACAAGTTGATGGATCTGAACCGAAACCGCTCTCCCAAAATACAATGAAGTTCTCTGATTGTTTTGAACGCTCCCAGCAGAAGTAACTTGATGAACTGTTCAGATTGGCTGTTCTAAAGTTAAATGAGGTGTTGTAGTCGGAAACTACACCCCCTGGCAGATAGATATACTTACCATAAGTTCCCTCAACGGCGTATTGTGATACGGCTCTTGACAGAGTGTTATTCTGCGCGTTTATCTCTATAGGCTCAATTTCAGATGAGCACGCAATGCTTGTCATAAATAGGCAGCTGACAGCTCCTATTAATAGTGAGTTTGATTTCATTTTTTTTGCATTTAAGGGTTAAACTTTTACGGCGCCGTTTTACGAATCTGTTTAAATTTTAAACAGCTTCTAACACTCTTAACGAAATGTTTAAGAAAAAGTTTATAACAAAAGCTAATTTTTTTTATCCACGAAACAATTTTTCAATTAATGCGTTAGTAATGAAAACAATAATTCAAAATGCTATGAGTAGTACAAAATGCAAACAAAACACATTCCTTTATAGAATAGTAATGTTATTCTTTGGAATAATATCAATATTCTTCGGAGTGTGGATTCTGAACCATCCGGCAATATCGTACATAGGACTATCATATTATCTATGTATGATGCTGATAATCTTAGGAGCATATCAAATGGTAAAAGCCTTTGATAATCAAGCTAATCGGCAGTGGGGTTTGAACTTCTTGATGGGAGTTCTATACATTGTGATAGGGTTTATAATGATGAGTAATGTTTTATGGGCCGAGGAGATTCTTCCCTATATACTAGGCTTTACCCTTATGTACGAAGGACTGGAATATGTATCCATCTCAACTCTTAAGCAGGAGAATGGTAAACCGGTGGGAGGTTGGATATGGTACCTGATATTCGGTTTCCTTACAATCATATTTGCCTTCTTGATAATATTCCATCCGTTATTTGGATTCCTTAACGTAATCATCTGGACAGGTCTTGCCTTTATCTCTGCCGGAATATCTGCACTGATAGCATTTATCTTTGGCCGTAGATGTAAATAATAGTACTCAATATTCTAATACTCTTTGTTGCGAGGTTTTGGAGGATAAAAGCTCAATAACCTCGCAACTGTTATTTTATCTGTGTAATAACCTCAGATTTATCCACTTCCCCATTTTCTAAAATTGATATAGCTACTTTGATTGATAGTAAGTTCTCGGAGAATAACGTGTAGAGATAATGTGACAAGGTCCCGATTAGTATCTATTTTCTACAAATCAAGGCTTTCTGTTTAACATGATCTTTATTAGTAGCAATTTTGCGGTGCGATTATAAAATAAGTCCCCTCCTGACACAAAAAGATTTTATTTCCATTGTACAGTAACTGTCCCTCTCTATGTAAGAGAGGCTACACCCTACAAAATTAATATAAATTACCCCATACGTTACCTTATATTCATGATTTTTTAAGTTTCAGAATATCTTTTCACATTTTATAACATTTTACTGATAAATTTCCATTTTAGTAATATATTGATAATCTGTTTATTAAACACACTGTCTCTCTCTTACATAGAGAGGGACAGTTATATGTTAACACTAAATAGAACATAATGAAAAGATTACTAACATTGCTGACGTCATTGGTATTGCTTTTTGCTACATCATGTAGCGAGGAGACCTATGATGACAGTGTATTGACAGACAGAGTTGATGACCTGGAGCAGCGAGTAGATGCTCTTGAAAAGTTGTGCCAACAAATGAACAGCAATATCAACTCGTTACAGACGATAGTAACAGCACTACAGGAGAGTGACTATGTCACCAATGTAACTCCGATTAAGGAGGGAGCGTCAATCATTGGTTATACAATCTCTTTTCTGAAGAGTGATCCAATTACCATCTATTTGAGCAAAAATGGTCAGGATGGTTACACACCTGTAATCGGAGTTCGTGCCGATAGTGATGGTTTGTACTACTGGACTCTTGACGGCGAGTGGCTTTTGAATGATAGCGGAGAGCAGATTCGTGCTCAGGGCATTGACGGAGCGCAGGGGCCACAAGGCGAGCAGGGCGAACAAGGCGCAAC
>JAGBFU010000027.1 GCA_017936285.1 Marinifilaceae bacterium
AAAGTTAAATAACCAACGCGACAATGTACTATGGCCCATACCATTTATTCGACTAAATTGTTCCATGGACATATCAGAAGACTGAAATGCATGAATCAACTCTAATTTCTCGGCGTCACTATAACGCCTACTCGTGTTTCCTTTTTGAATCATCCTTAATAATGTTTACAAATTTAACGTATTATATGTAAACCTATTTTAGGACAAGACACACCTTGCACGATTTTTCCTAATTCCTAATTCCTAATTATCTAACTCTTCCCAATATTTTTCAACACAATAAAGGTTTTGTCAATAAGGTCATTCTCAACCACCACAGTAAACTCATTGGTTGACGAGATAACCTCGGTCAAGTTGATTCCCTCCCAACTCAACTCCTTCATAATTGTATAGTAAAATCCCGGTTGCATGCTGTTACCCTGAGGCAACTTCAATGTAACCGACGAAAGACCTCGCTTTTTAAACAGACACTGCTCATTCTTGAAATAGTCATCTATCAACTCCGATGCAACATCGCTGATTACAATATTCGTTTCAAAAACTCCCTGCACCATTGTGTAGAAAATCCCCTCTGTTTTCGACAACTTCTTCAAAACCTCAATATGGCAATCCACCAAACTCTGAGAATTCTTGAATGTATAATCACACAAGCCGCTTCTTAGCACAATGTCGCCCATATTGGCAAGCAGTTTATTCAACTGCACCTGCTCCCTGACTTGCAAATATGGAGCCAACCTGTTCAAAGCCATAACAATAGCCCCGGTATTAACCTCCTTATTCATCGCAGCCTCGACATCGGGTTGCAACTGACGTGCCAACGACGAAACATTAATAATGCCCGCAGCCAACGACTCGGACAGGTATGGTCTGTGCTTAACAATACTCTCAACTACATGTGAAATACTTACCATATAGACCTCTGTTTAATTTTGAACAAAAGTACTGATTTTTTGTCATTTCTGTGGCATATTTGTGAATTTTCCCTGCCACAAATCATATTTTTCCAGAATCTTATCCAACTTGGCAGTAAATTCATGATTCTTTATCCCCCATTTTGGAGCAACAAGATAGCCGGGAGGCACCTGATTCACGAAACGTTCAAAGCCGACATTTGCAGGAATCATCGGTATCAGTTTTGCCAGAAACTCCAAATACCCCTCCATTGTAAAGAGCTCAAAATTTTCGGGCGAGGCCTTAAATTCATCACACATACGGGTATTTTTAATTATCTGTAACTGATGTAATTTCAGAACATCTATCGGCAGATTCGCCACTTTGATTGCCCCTTGCAAAGCCTCCTCCTGACTCTCGCCTGGCAGGCCGATAATCAAATGTGCACCAATATAGATCCCTCTGCCTGAAGCACGCAATATTGCATCCTCGCTCACCTCATAATCATGTCCACGATTTACACTTTTAAGAACTGCATTATTGGTACTCTCAACACCAAACTCGACACCCACATAACACCCTTTAGCCAACTCTTCTAAATAATCCAAAACCTCATCGGGACAGATATCCGGACGTGTTCCCAAAACTATACCGCTGATTTTTGGGTGCGACAAAGCCTCCTCCACTCTGGCCTTTATGACACTCATTGGGGCGTATGTAGCACTATAGTTCTGAAAATAGGCTAAATATTTCTGATTGGGATATTTACTGCCAAAAAAGGTGATTCCTGCATCAATCTGCTCGGTTATCCCTCCGGCAGTTCTACAATAATCAGGGCTAAAACTTGAATTATCGCAAAAGGTACACCCGCCCACACCTACGCGTCCGTCACGATTAGGACAGGTAAAGCCGGCATCTATCGAGAGCTTCTGAACCCTCGCCCCAAAAAGCTCCTTTAACTTATCGGAAAAGTTTGTATATCTGCGCTTCAACTCCATTTTGCACCCTTAATATTTCCGCGCACAAAATTAATGAATTTTTGCTACAGATGAAGATTCTCCCACTCCTATAACGTTTGTGCAGATTTATAGCGCAATATTTTTGCCCTCGCTTAGTGGAAAAACGGAAAAATATATTAACTTTGCGAGGATGCACAAAGTGTGCCTACTTTAGAAACAAATATTTTAACACATAAATTATTATTAATTGTATGAGCAAACACGTTTACACATTTGGAAACGGAAAGGCTGAGGGAAAGGCAGATATGAAGAATCTGCTTGGAGGTAAAGGAGCTAACCTTGCCGAGATGAACCTTATCGGTCTTCCTGTACCAGCAGGATTTACCATCACTACCGAGGTTTGTACATTGTACACAAACGAGGGTAAGGATGCAGTGGTTAAGTTGATTAGCGACGAGGTTAAGGCCGGAATCGCTCACGTTGAGGAGATCATGAACGCTAAGTTCGGTTCTAAGGGCGAGGCATTCCCATTGATGGTATCTGTACGTTCAGGAGCAAGAGTATCTATGCCTGGTATGATGGATACAGTATTGAACCTTGGATTGAACGATGACGCTGTTCAATTGTTGGGTGAGAAGTCTGGAAACATGCGTTTCGCATGGGACTCATACCGTCGTTTCATTCAGATGTATGGCGATGTTGTAATGGGTGTTGCTGCCGGAAAGGGAGAGCACAATCCATTCGAGGTTGAGATTGACAAGTTGAAAGCTCAAAAGAATATCACCAACGATACAGATTTCACTGTAGAGGATTTGCAGGTTTTGGTTGGCAAGTTCAAGGCAGTTGTTAAGGATCGTACAGGTAAGGACTTCCCAACAGATCCATGGGAGCAGTTGTGGGGAGCTATCTGCGCAGTATTCGATTCTTGGATGACAGAGCGCGCTGTTCTTTACCGTCAGTTGAACCAGATTCCAGAGGAGTGGGGAACTGCTGTTAACGTTCAGTCAATGGTATATGGTAACATGGGTAACAACTCTGCTACCGGAGTTGCTTTCACTCGTGACGCAGCTACAGGTGAGGACATCTTCAATGGTGAGTATTTGATCAACGCACAGGGAGAGGATGTTGTTGCCGGAATCCGTACACCACAAGAGATTACAATCGAGGGTTCAAGAAGATGGGCTAAACTTCAGGGCATTACTGAGGAGGTTCGTAAGAGCCAGTATCCATCTTTGGAGGAGGCTATGCCAGAGGCATACGCATCTTTGAACGCTGTTCAGGAGAAGTTGGAGGATCACTTCCTCGATATGCAGGATATGGAGTTCACAATCCAGGATGGTAGATTGTGGATGCTTCAGACACGTAGCGGTAAGCGTACAGGTGCTGCTATGGTTAAGATGGCTATCGATATGTTGAAGCAAGGTATGATTGATGAGAAGACAGCTCTTCTTCGTCAGGAGCCAGGAAAGCTTGATGAGCTTCTTCACCCTGTATTCAACAAGGCTGCTCAGGCTACAGCTAAGGTTCTTACAAAGGGTCTTCCTGCATCTCCGGGTGCTGCTTGCGGTCGCGTAGTATTCTTCGCTGACGAGGCTGAGGAGTGGAAGAACAATGGTGAGAAGGTTATCTTGGTTCGTTTGGAGACATCGCCAGAGGATTTGAGAGGAATGAACGTATCAGAGGGTATCTTGACAGCTCGCGGAGGAATGACTTCACACGCTGCCGTAGTTGCTCGTGGTATGGGTAAGTGCTGCGTATCAGGTTGTGGAGATATGGTTGTTGACTACCACAAGCGTTGCTTCACTATCAAGGATGTAACAATCAACGAGGGTGACTGGATCTCATTGAACGGATCTACCGGAGAGGTTTACCTTGGAAAGGTTGCTACCGAGGCTGCTCAGTTGAGCGGAGACTTCAAGGCTATCATGGACCTTGCTGCTAAATATACAAGAATGGATGTTAGAACCAATGCTGATACTCCACACGATGCTACAACTGCTCGTAACTTCGGAGCTAAGGGAGTTGGTTTGTGCCGTACAGAGCACATGTTCTTCGAGGGTAACAGAATTGACGCTATGCGTGAGATGATTCTTTCTGAGACTGTTGACGGAAGAAGAACCGCTCTTTCTAAGATCCTTCCAATGCAGCGTGCAGACTTCGAGGGAATCCTTGAGGCTATGGACGGATACGGAGTTAATATCCGTTTGCTTGACCCACCATTGCACGAGTTCACTCCAAACGATGAGGAGAGCCAGAAGCACATGGCAGCCCTATTGAATATGCCTGTTGAGAAGATCAAGGAGAAAGTTGATGCTCTTCACGAGTTCAACCCAATGTTAGGACACCGTGGTTGCCGTTTGGGAGTTGTTTACCCAGAGATCACAGAGATGCAGGCACGCGCTATCATCGAGGCTGCTTGTAACTTGAAGGCAAAGGGATTGAATCCAAAACCAGAGATTATGGTTCCACTTGTAGGTACTGTTAAGGAGTTGGCTCACCAGGCTAACATTATCCGCACTGTAGCTGCTACTGTAATGTCTGAGAAGGGAATTAAGGTTGACTACCAGCTTGGTACAATGATTGAGATTCCACGTGCAGCTTTGACAGCTGATCAGATTGCAGAGGTTGCTGAGTACTTCTCATTCGGAACTAACGACTTGACTCAAATGACCTACGGATACTCTCGTGACGACGCCGGTAAGTTCTTGCCAGACTACATCAAGAAGGGTATCTTGAAGACCGATCCATTCGCTGTACTTGACCAGGAGGGTGTTGGACAGTTGGTTGAGACCGGAGTTCAGAAGGGTCGTGCAACAAGAAGCAACTTGAAGGTAGGTATCTGTGGTGAGCACGGAGGTGAGCCATCATCAGTTATCTTCTGCGACAAGGTTGGAATGAACTATGTATCATGTTCTCCATTCCGTGTACCTATCGCACGCGTAGCTGCTGCTCAGGCTGCTATCATGCACTCTAAGTAATTGAATAAAGTAAATCAATTATAAGCGAGGGCTCTCTGCCAAAACAGAGGGCCCTTTTTTTAAACAAAGAAGCTAAATTACACAGCAATGAAAAAAGTTATTTCAACTCTAATGGTAGCTCTTATGGCAATAACATCAGTATTTGCACAAGAGACACTTACCATTGATGCAGCAAAAAAAGGCGCTGCAATATCGCCCGATATGTATGGAATATTCTTCGAGGACATCAACTTCGGAGCCGATGGCGGACTATATGCAGAGCTTATCAAAAACCGTTCATTCGAATTCACCTACCCATTCACCGGTTGGGTTCCATTCGGAAAGGTTGAGCTATTGAATGAAAATGCTCCATTCCCCAACAATCCAAACTACATTCGTTTGAACCCAGCTCCACACCACGCAAAATTCACAGGTATCGAGAACGAGGGCTATCGCGGTATCGGATTGAAAAAGGGTGCGGACTACCGTTTCTCTGTATGGGCACGCAGTGTTGACGGAAAAGAGCAAAGAATCTACGTTGATTTGGTTGATTCTCGTAATGACATCATTGTGCGCGACACAATCACCATTGCAGGAACCGAGTGGAAAAAGTACCAGTCAATCATTGAATCAAATGTAACCGACAGCCACGCAAAAGTTAGAATCTTCTTAAACTCTCGTGGTTCTGTAGATATGGATCACATCTCGTTGTTCCCAACCGACACATGGAAAGGACGTGAGAATGGAATGCGTAAAGATTTGGCACAGGCCCTATATGATTTGCAACCAAAAGTATTCCGTTTCCCAGGAGGTTGCATAGTTGAGGGAACCGACCTCGCTACAAGATATGCATGGAAAAACAGCGTAGGTCCTGTTGAGAACCGTAAACTTAATGAGAATCGTTGGCACTACACATTCGATTACCGTTTGTACCCTGACTACTTCCAAAGCTATGGTTTAGGATTCTTCGAGTTCTTCCAATTGTGCGAGGACTTTGGTGCAGAGCCACTTCCTGTAATCAGCTGCGGATTGGCATGTCAATTCCAAAACTGGCACGAGGGTGCACACGCTCCTATTGACAACTTAGACGAGTACATTCAGGATGCAATTGATCTTATAGAATTTGCAAACGGAGCTACCGACACAAAATGGGGAAAACTTCGCGCTGAGATGGGACACCCTGCCCCATTCAACTTGAAATATTTGGCAGTTGGAAACGAGCAGTGGGATGACCTGTACGTTGAGCGCTTAGAGGCATTTGTAAAGGTTCTTCGCGAGAAGCACCCTGAAATTCAGATTATAGGAGGCGCCGGCCCATACGCATCAGGCGACATGCTTAAACACCTATGGCCGGAGATGAAGCGTTTGAAAGTTGATTTGGTTGACGAGCACTACTACATGGCTCCTACCTGGTTCTGGAACAATGCCGGCCGTTATGACGACTACGACCGCGAGGGACCAAAGGTATTTGCAGGAGAGTATGCTGCACACCACCCAAATCGTGGCAACAACTTCGAGGCTGCTCTATCAGAGGCTGCATTTATGACCGGTTTGGAGCGCAATGCCGACATTGTTCGACTTGCAACCTACGCTCCTCTATTTGCTCACGTTGACGGTTGGCAGTGGCGTCCGGACCTGATCTGGTTCGACAATCTACGCGTTGTACGCTCTATCAACTACTACGTTCAGCAGCTATACAGCCACAACTCAGGAACACACGTTTTGAGCACAACAAGCAACGGCAAAGTACTTAAAGGCGAGAACCGCCAATATGCAACTGCGTGCTACGATGCAAACACTAATGAGGTAATTGTAAAGATTGTAAACGGAACCGAGCAACCTACCAACTACACATTGGATATCAAACTTCCAAAGAAGAGTAAAATTGCGGGCGAGGCCACACTTACAACCCTTCATGCCGACGATATGTTGATCGAGAACACTCTTGACAATCCACATAACGTTGTGCCTCACAAAACAACTGTAGCAATTGCAAACGGTCAAACAGTACAAATCCCTGCCATGACCTTCTCAATCTACCGCATTGCCTTGAAATAAAACAAGGAACTAACCGGCAACAGCCCACAACACACCACGAGGTCGCTTCAGTGAGTTGAAGCGACCTCGATTTCTTATATAACTGCTCCCTCCCAAAGCAGTTTAAAGAAGTCTAACACATAAAATAACTCTATGTCACCTGAAACTCTACTCATTTTGTCAAGAGACACTAAAATCTTTCTGGCATTAGGATGCTCCTCTGCAAATATATTTAGATTCTTCTTATGTTTAGTTTTAACCTCATCAGTAGATTTAATCTCTATTGCTATACGAGCATCTCCTACAATTAAATCAACCTCAATTCCGGAATATGTTCTCCAATAAGATAACCTTTCATTAGATTCAGTATAACCTAAATAAGCTACTATCTCCTGAATAACAAGGTGTTCAAAAGCATGCCCAAACTCATCCGTACCACGTTTTAAGTTTGTTCTACCCAACAAATAATTAACAATACCTACATCAAAATAGTAGAATCGCGGAGCCTGTACCAATTTTCTCTTAATATGCTTGGTGTATGCGGGCACCTCATATCCTACCAAAGTATCATATAAGATTTGGAAATAAGCTGCCACTGTTTTTGCTGAGACCCCACAATCCGACGCAATATTACCATAGTTTAAAATCTCACCACTGCTAATTGCTGCAACTTCAAGAAAGCGCTCAAATAAAACAACATCTCTCACAAGAGCCTCCTCCTTTATCTCCTCCTTAAGATAAACATCCACGTATGCTCTTAAACGTCTTACAGCATCATCTACCATATAATGACGTGGTATCATTCCATTCTGAATTGCCCTGTAAATGTCAAAATCAGGAATTTCAGCACTAACCAAAGGGAAGAAATACATAGGGATAGCTCGTCCCCCAAGAGTATTCGAAGATTGCTTCTTTAGTTTTCTTGCACTTGAACCACAAAGAATGAATCTAAGACTCCTATTTGTCATAAGCCAATGTACCTCATCCAGCAATTCAGGAACCTTGGCTATCTCATCTATTATAACCAAAGTCCCCTCCTGCTTATCATGAAGCAACTCCCTAAACAATTCCGGATTCCTCTGGAATCTTCTCCTAACCTCTGTATTTAGTAGGTCAAAATATATTGTCTCCGGGAATAACTCTTTCAGAAGAGTGGATTTACCGGTTTGACGTGCGCCTAATAAGAAGGTTGCATCATCCAATTTTCTATCAAGTTCAAGAATTCTTCTATACATAACCAATCATTACAATATCTAATACACATTTTCCACTAAAATCGGAATCGCCACTTCCGATTTTCATTCAATATCGGGAATGACATGCAAATATAACACACTTTTTTTATTAATCAATAAATACCTCTACATTTAATACTACCATTTCACTTACTTTTCATTTCAGCCCTATGCGGACTTCGGGCTATTGCCACCGGCAACAGCCCACAACACACCACGAGGTCGCAACCATCTACAAAGTTGCGACCTCGTTCTATTATCATTAATCATTACGTAATACAAGTTACCATGCTATAGGGATAGTCAACCAAACAAAGAAAAATGTCGTTTTATTTCTCCCCAACCGATATTTTATATATATTTGCGGAGGAATAAACAATGTTTTATGGAAAATATAATTGGTAGAAAACAAGAAATCCAGGAATTGAATAACCTGTATAACAGTAACAAAGCACAGATGGTAGCTGTTTATGGAAGACGAAGAGTCGGCAAGACATTCTTGGTAGATGAGGCATTGAAGGGCAAAATCACATTTCGGCATGCCGGACTCTCTCCAAACAACGAAGACTCCGGGAAGAAAAATATGCTAAAAGACCAATTGAAGCACTTTTATCATTCATTATTAATGCATGGTATGAAGAAGAGTAAGCAGCCAACATCATGGTTGGATGCCTTTTTCTTACTCGAAAAACACCTGAATAATATTGACAATGGAAGCAGACAAGTTGTCTTTCTTGACGAGCTCCCTTGGTTAGATACTCCGCGCTCTGGTTTTCTAACTGCATTTGAGGCATTCTGGAACACATGGGGCTGTCATCGCGACAACCTTATGGTAGTTGTGTGCGGAAGTGCCAACTCTTGGATTTTGGATAACCTCATTAATGAAACAGGAGGTCTTTACGGAAGAACAACCTATGAAATTAAGTTGTCGCCATTCACGCTAAAAGAGACTGAAGAGTTTTTAAAGAGCAATGAGATTAAGATGTCGAGATATGACATTGCGCAGTGTAATATGATTCTTGGCGGTATTCCATACTATCTTGGATACTTAACCAAAAACAAAAGCCTTGCACAGAATATAGACACTTTATTCTTCTCTCAGAAGCCAAAGTTACATAACGAGTTTGACCGTCTCTTCGCTTCGGTATTCAAAAACCCCGAAGTAATGAAGAAGATAATCAAGTTATTAGCGACACGCCACAGTGGATTTACACGAAAGGAGATAATCTCCAAGCTTGAACTAATGGAAGGTGGCGACATTAGCAATTTTCTCAATGCTTTAATTGCGAGTGATTTTATTGTGAAATACACTCCTTTTGGAAAGACAACAAGAGATGACCACTACAGATTGGTCGATCCATTCTGCTTATTCTACATTAAATATGTATCGGGCAAGAATGTCATTAACACCAATTTCTGGAGCAATAGTCAGCAATCGCAAAGTGTGGTTAGTTGGCGCGGTATTGCCTTCGAAGAACTTTGCATTAGGCACATGTCCCAAATCAAAAGAGCATTGGGTATCTCTGGAGTTATAACATCGCAATCAAATTGGATTGTTCCGAGTAATGAGGATGAACCTGGAATGCAGATCGATTTACTTATCAACAGAAATGACAATGTTGTGAATATGTGTGAGATACAGTTCTACAACGAGGATTTCGTTACAAGTAGAGAGTACTACAAAAAAATAGCTTCCAGAGTCAACAAAATTCACGAAGAGCTCCCCAAAAAATATGCTGTTCACAGCACACTCATTACCACATACGGACTGGTATATAACGAATACAGTGGAGCCTTTCAACAGGTTATAACACTCGAAGATCTATTCTCATAAATACAAGATCCAGCCTATTGTCCCCGACAACAGCCCACAACACACCACGAGGTCGCAACCATCTACAAAGTTGCGACCTCGTTCTATTATCATTAATCATTACGTAATATTGGTATACTTGTATTTAATATCACCTAATAACATTATGAAATTATATATGTCCAACTTATTTACATAATTTATTTTTTATATACCTCTCTTTTATATATCTTTGTTGAATCGAATTTGTTAACAAAGTAAAGAGTGATGAACAAAGAGGAATTTATAAAATTATCAAAGGAGGGGGAAGGCTCTCAAATAGAATACAAAACCTGTTCAGATAAAGCATCTGAATCTTTATATGAAACTGTATGCTCGTTTTTAAATCATAGCGGAGGAAAAATTCTGATTGGTGTAAAAGATAATGGTGAAATTATAGGTGTGAATCCCCAAAAGGTTGAGAGAATCAAAAATTCTATCATCACGACCATAAAAAATACAGACGTATTCTTACCATGTCCATATTTTACACCTCAAGTCATAGAGGTTGACACAAACATTGTATTGCTTCTTGATATTCCATGTGGACACTATGTATATAGATATAACGGACGATATTGGGATCGCAATGGAGAGTCTGATATAGATGTAACTGACCAACCTGAACTATTATTATCACTATTTGAACGAAAGAATCCTCACCTATTTGAAGAAAGAATTGTTGAAGGCTTGACAATTAATGAACTCAACCACAATACCTTCAAGTACTGTCGAAATATTCTTGCAGCAAAGAAACCCAATCACTCATGGCTGCAACTTACAGATGAAGAGATTTTAATACACACAAGATTAGCTAAAAGGGATAATCTCTCTGGAGAAGTGAAACTCAAATACGCAGCACTCATCCTATTCGGTAAGGATGAAACAATTGAAGAGTATATGCCTCGATATCGATTTGAGGCCTTATTTCACATGTGTACATACGACGAGTATAACAACAAAAAGAAATTTCCAAACAGATACGATGATCGTAAAACTATGCGGTCAAATTTAATTCAAGTATATGAGCAACTTACTCTATTTACTGAACGCTATCTTCCAAACAAATTTTATTTACCACCCGGTACCACACGTCGTGAAGATTTGCGATGGGATTTATTTCGAGAAATTGTTGCTAATCTATGTGTACATTCTGACTATAGTACAGGATACGCATGCTTCTATCATGTGTTCAAAGATCGCGTAGTAACAAAAAATCCAACTCGGTTATTACCAGAAATCCCAGAAGGCAAACTAACTCTCTACGAATTGAGCAACTATACAAAGAATCCTCTTTTAGTGCGTGTTTTTCACGAGCTATCATGGGTTGAAGATATGGGATCAGGAACTTTAAATATTTTACGTTATGCTCCACTGTATTATCCCGACTACAAAGTGGAGATAAGTAATGGCTCACAATTTATCTTCTCTATTACTTATATGGGAATGTCCCAAGAAAGCACTGAAATGTCCCAAGAAAACAC
>JAGBFU010000028.1 GCA_017936285.1 Marinifilaceae bacterium
TACACTCCCGTGGGGATCCTAGCAAGAAATCAAAAACTCCAAAATTAGGAGTTTCTTCTTGTATGTACAAAATAACCACTCAGGCAAAGTGGGGATTGGCTCACATACGTTCGCCCATCCCCTACACTCCCGTGGGGACCGTCCAAAGCAATAGAAAGTTGGTGCATTGCACCCTTTTGTTTTATACAAATCTTGCTTCCAAGCAAGCTTGGGCAAGTTTTGTATAAAACAAAAGTGGTCAGCTTTTCGCTGACCACTTTCTATTGCTTTGCGGAGAGTGGGGGATTCGAACCCCCGGTACGGTTACCCGTACGGCAGTTTAGCAAACTGCTGGTTTCAGCCACTCACCCAACTCTCCGGATAGCTGAACATTCTCTCAAATGCAGGTGCAAAATTAATCCCTTTTTTCGACTTTCCAAAGAAAAAAGGGATTTTTTATTATTTTTTGCTATTTGGATCTCCTGACGGTTGGGAATTATGAGTTCGTTTACGCAGATAATTAAAGAGTTTCTGCCTGAATCGTTCCTCTACATCATCGAGTTTCAAGAGTTTGGATACCGGCATTATCTCAACCATCTTTTCGTAACTTTTCTGACGAACTTCAAATCTCTTCTGATCCAACTCCATCATTTTACGAAAGACCTCCATATAATCAACTGTCTTTTTCTGCGCCTCCATCTCTTTTATAGAGTGACGCAAAGAGCGTTTTTGCCAATCCAACCCTATTATCTGTTCTGTCATTGAATTATAGATTGGCCAAAACTGTATAGCCTCCTCAGATGTTATACACAATTCATGGGTAAAGTAAGCAACCTTCCAACTCTCTATCTCCTTCCAAAACTCCTCCCTACTCTGCTGCTCCCCATTATGCTGTGCACACAACATAAACGGAGTCATCATCAGCAAAGTTACAATTAATCTTTTCATTGCATTGAAGCTAAAAATGATTCAACATCATATACACTACGACTAAGATACTCAATAATCTGCTCGTCTGTTACCTCTATATTTTCCTCAAACTGGTAAGCCTCTATCTCCGCCATACCCTCATCAACTACTCCTGCATTTTTGTCATTGCCGAATACAAATAATTGCATCATAACAACCACAAAAGAGACTATCGCAGCCATAGAAATATAGGGAACTGAGCGATTCAGGAACAATCTGAATCCTGAAATCTTTTCATCTGCCTTTTTCTCTTTAAAATCAACACCGCAGGCTTCTCCCACACATGAGAGAATCTGACCATCCAATTTTTCAAAATATCTGGTAGGAACCTCAAAAGGCAGTGTCTTACCTACTCTTTTTTCCAATTTTTCCATAACCTTCAATCTTTCAATAGTTCTTCAACTTTTTTAACCGCCTGATGATATGTGGCTTTCACTGTACCGACTGCAATTCCCAACTCAACAGCAACAGCCTCGTTTGTCATATCCTCAAAATAGCGCATATTAAATATCAATCTCTGCCTCTCCGAGAGTGTCAACAATGCCGTTTGCAACATTTTTGCCATCTCATTACCGCTCATATAGGGTTCACTCTCAAGAGTATTTGACAACATTTCGCCAATCTCTATCTGGTTACCATATACCTTTCTTCTCTTTTCACTGATAAAATTGAGAGCTTCGTTGGTAGCTATTCTATGTAACCACGTTGATAATTTCGACTCAAAACGAAATGTATGCAGTCCTTTCCATATCTTTATAAAGACATTCTGAAGAATGTCATCGGCATCTTCATGCCCTATTACCAATTTACGAATTCGCCGATAGAGTTGTTCACTATATTGTGATACAACAAATCGGAACGCCGTTTCAATACGCCCTTCATCAACCAGTTCTTTAATATTTTCATCCGAACGCTCCAACATCAGTTCCGTCGTACTGCCTATTTGACAAATATTGTCTCTTAAAGTTTACGAGTCAACTCACTATACGAAACAATTTTTCGTACATAAAAGTCCCAGATTATCCATCCGTTGTACCTTGGTACCTTACGTTTTTGTTTATTACCACACAACTCTCTGGCAGATGAGTATAGCCCCCGCATCCTATAAAATTCCCGATAAGCCTGAATCAACGCTTTCGCATTATGTATTTCTCTCTTACAACAAAATACCATGAACGATGCCAAATCCATAAAGATGCGTATAAACATAAAGGAGTAGAACTTTATTCCCGTCAAATTCTTATAGTGCATCAGAATATTATTACGATAATTCAGTTTCAACTTATTCGGATGATTCATAGGAAGAGTTCCTCCTCCAAGGTGATACACAACAGACTTAGGTTCAACCATCAGGACTCCCCCACATTGTCCTAGTCGCCAACATAAATCAATCTCCTCCATATGAGCAAAGAAATACGGGTCAAATCCTCCGGCTCCGAAATATTTTTCTCTGCGAACCAGAAAAGCCGCGCCGCTACACCAGAAAACCTCTTGTGGAGTATCGTACTGTCCATTATCTTTCTCCACCATATCCAAAATCCTTCCCCGACAAAATGGATAACCAAATCTATCAATATACCCTCCGCAAGCTCCCGCATACTCAAACTTTTCCGGTTCGTTTAATGACAATATCTTGGGCTGTACTGCAACCACATTTTTATTCTCATCCAACACCTTACGCAATGGATCCAACCACCCCGGAGTAACCTCGACATCGTTATTAAGAAAGAGCGCATATTCACAAGAAGTCTCTATTAAAGCGACATGATTACCCTTGGCATAACCATAGTTTTCTTTAAAGGCTATTATCTTTACTGTAGGAAAATTTTCTTTTACAAACTCCACGGAATCATCAGTAGAACCATTGTCTGCAACAACTATATCTACATCCGGATAGTTGGTATATTTCACAACTCCAGGAAGGAAACGTTCCAACAACTTTTTCGCATTCCAATTAAGAATTATTACAGCTATTTTGGGGGCACTCTGCATACTTTTCACTCTATTTTTGTAATGAATAGGCAAAGATAACTATTTTTACCGGAGAAAGGTGCACATTCTCAATTTATTTAACTACTTTTGCTTGTTATATTGTTACAGTCAATTTTGTACCATGGAAGAGGAAAAAAAGATACAGGAGGAGATGCAGGAGAGCGGCACAGCCCAGACAGAGTGCAACTCCGAAATAGTGTATAGCGCTACCCCTGCAGAGGAGTCTGCCACAGATGAAACCTCGCCAGTTAAGGATGAGCAGAGGGCCAGATTAAGTGAGGAGGAGAAAGAGGCAAACCTTAAGGCAAAGCTTCAGCTTATAGAGGAGTTGAAGGCTCTTATTGACACTGAGGAGGTAGGAGGCAAGACCTTTAACGAATTCCGTTCTATTCAGGAAAAGTGGCATGCTATCGGTCAAGTACCTGCATCACAACAGAGTGGTATATGGAGCAGTTACCATCTGCACGTCGAAAACTTCTACAATCACATCAAGATCAACAAAGAGTTGCGCGACATGGATTTAAAACGAAACCTTGAAGAGAAGTGTCGCCTGTGCAACGAGGCAGAGCAACTTGTCGAAGCTGAAAATATCGAGGCATCGTTCAAGACATTACAGCATCTGCATGCACAATGGAAAGAGATTGGTCCGGTTGTCAAAGAGGAGAAAGAGGCTCTGTGGGAGCGTTTCAAAAGTGCTACAGCAACCATAAATGACAAATATCACGCCCACCTTGATCAGGTTCGCGCGAATTATGATGTAGCTATGCAAATCAAAGAGGCTCTTTGTGAAAAGGCCGCTGCGATTGCAGAAAAGAGTTACGCAAGCATCAAAGAGTGGCAAAATGCTACCGACGCACTGCTACAAATCCAAAAAGAGTGGAAAGAGGCGGGCGAGGTTGCAATTAAGGATCGTGCAAAGCTATACCGAAAGTTCCGCACCAGTTGCGACAAATTCTTTAATGACAAAAAGGATTTCTATCAGGAGTTGACAAACGAATATACCAGAAATCTTGAGCTAAAACGTGCATTGTGCGAAAGAGTTGAGGAGTTGCAGGATAGCGACGACTGGAGAGCTGCTACAGAAGCTATCATAGAGGCACAACGTGAATGGAAAGAGATTGGTGCAGTAGCTCAAAAGCACTCTCAGAAAATCTGGAACCGTTTCAGAGCTGCCTGCGACACATTCTTTAATCGTAAAAGCGACCACTTCAAGAGTATTGATGCAGAGCAGAACGATAATCTTGCAGCTAAGCAGGCTGTTATTAAGGAGTTACGCGATTTTGTCATCACAGGAGACAATGGAGCTGACCTCAATAGCATCAAAGAGATTCAGGGACGCTGGAGTACTATAGGCCATGTGCCTATGAAAGACAAAGAGAGTCTGAGCGAGGAGTACAAGAGGGCCGTCAATGCGATATATGCACAATTAAACATCTCAGAACGAGACAAAGAGATTGAACGCTTCCGCACAAAGGTTAAAGGCTATGACGGAGACCGCGATAAAAACGCATACAAAATTGTCAGCGAGCGAGAGAAACTGGTTTCTCAGATTCGTCAACTTGAGAGCGATATAAAGGTTCTTGAGAACAATATCGGATTCTTCACCTCATCAAGCAAATCAAACAACCTGCTTGAAGGCATACAGAAGAACCTCTCAAAATCAAAAGAGCGACTCTCGCTATTAAAGATTAAACTGAAAGAGTTGGACAAAATTATCTAAACGATAACAGAGTGAAAAATCAATAAAATTTAAACATATTTAAAATGGATAAAAACACGATTTACGGATTAATTCTGATATTTTTAATTTTGGTAGGTTTCAGTTGGTGGAGCCGCCCGAGTGAGCAGGAGAGAATTGAGATGCAGCGTCGTCAAGACTCACTCCTACGATTGGATGTCGAGAGACAAAACGCATTAAGAGCACAAGCAAACGCTCCACAAACCTCAACATATAGTGTAACTGACACTCTTTTTGCAATAGACTCTTCTGCTATTGATGCAACATATATCCTTGAAAATAACAAGATCAAGGTTGGCATAGAGAGCAGAGGCGGAAGAATTGCTTATGTTGAATTGAAGGATTACACAACATCGGCAGGAGAGCCTTTGGTATTATGGGACCCTTCACACTCAAAATTCGGTCTGGTATTCGAGAATATGCGCGAGGAGGTTCACACCAACAATATGCTGTTCACTGCCAATACTACACAAAAGGAGCAGATTGCAGAGAATAGTGCCGTTTCAATAAACATGATGCTTAAGGCCGGAAATGACAGCTATATCGAGTACAGATATACTTTGGAACCTAACTCATATATTGTTGGTTTTGATATGATTACCAACAATATGAGCAGAGTTATACCATCATCTCTCGCAATGGAATGGAGCGTTGATATGCCTCAACTTGAGAAGAGCGCAGAGTTTGAGACTCGCTACACCGGATTATACTACAAAATTGAGGGCGAGGATGTTGAGAGCATCAACATGATGAAGAACGAGGAGGAGGAACTCACTGCACAGACAAAATGGATTGCCTTTAAGAATCAATTCTTCTCATCAGTTCTTGTAGCAAAAAACACATTCAACCCTGCCACAGTCTCAACTGAAGAGACAAAAGAACCGGGATACTTAAAGAGAGCAAATGCCTATATTCCGGTATCTTACAATGGAGAGCAGCACACTGAGATGAATATGGAGTTTATCTTCATCCCTAACAACTACTATACTTTGCTTGAGTATGGTAAAGAGTTGGATCTGCCTGACCTTGTAAACCTGGGATGGAGCTGGCTGGCATGGATTAACCGATATATCGTAATCCCATTATTCAGCTTCCTGGAGAAGCACGTTACAACAAACTACGGATTGATTATCCTACTAATGACTCTTATCATTAAACTTGTATTGATGCCATTGACAATCAAATCATACAAATCATCTGCCAAGATGCGTCTATTGAAACCGCAAATGGATGCAATCAACGCAAAGATTCCTGCCGAGAAGGCTATGGAGCGTCAGCAGGCTATGATGGAGTTGTACAACAAGAATGGAGTAAGTCCAATGGGTGGATGTCTTCCTATGTTGCTGTCATTCCCATTCCTGATTGCTCTGTTCTGGTTCTTCCCCGGAGCTATTGAGTTGAGACAAAAATCATTCCTGTGGGCTGACGACCTGGCATCGTATGATTCAATTCTCGATTTGCCGTTCTCAATCCCATTCTACGGTGACCACGTAAGTCTATTCTGTCTATTGATGACAATCGTAAACGTAGTCTATACGTGGATGAACTCTAAGAATCAGCCACAGAATGACCAGATGAAGATGATGAAGTATATGATGTACCTGATGCCAATCATGTTCCTGTTTATCTTCAACAATTACTCTTCAGGATTGAGTTACTACTACTTCATCTCTACCCTTATAACCATTACAATGACCTGGGCTATCCGCAAATTCTATATTCGCGATGAGAAGTTATTGGCCGAGATGACAGCAACTGCCCAGAACAGAGGCAAAAAGAAGAAGAGTTCATTCCAGGAGAGATTGATCCAGATGCAGAAGGAGCAAGAGAGAAGGCTCCGTGAGCAGAGAGAGCAAAACGCAAAACGCAGATGAAACAGAACTGGAGACCGGGAACAATGATCTATCCACTACCTGCCGTTATGGTAACATGTGGAGATGCACCCGAAAACTACAACATAATAACCATTGCCTGGACCGGAACAATCTGTTCTGATCCGGCAATGTGCTATATATCGGTACGCAAGGAGCGCCACTCTTACGACATAATCAAGCGATGTGGCGAATTTGTTATCAACATTACAACAGAGGAGCTGGCAAGAGCAACCGACTGGTGTGGAGTTCGCTCCGGCAAAGATTACAACAAATTCAAAGAGATGGGACTGACAATAGGCGAGGCCTCGGTTGTCAAGGCTCCCATAATCGTTGAATCGCCCATAAACATTGAGTGCAAGGTAAAAGAGATTATTCCCTTAGGAAGCCACGATATGTTTATCGCTGAAGTTGTAAATGTCATTGCCGACGAAAAGTATTTAAACAAGGAGACAGGAAAATTCGAATTAGAGGAGGCTAAGCCACTTGTATATTGCCATGGTCAATACTATGGATTGGGCGAGAAGAGGGGAAAATTCGGTTGGAGCGTTGAAAAGAAAAAAAAACGTAAATAAAACGACCTATGCACAACACAATGAAACAACTACAAAATGTAATGACTCTAATTGTAGCCATCGTAATGATTTCCATTCCGGCTACAGCATGTTCAAATGGCGAAACCGAGACAACTCCGGCACAGTCCCAACAGCCCGAAGAGCCAAATCAGACCCAACAACCCGACGAGCCGAATCAGTCCCAACAGCCTGAAGAGCCGGGAGCCTCAGACGGAGAGGAGGAGCAACCGACAACAGATCCTTTTACCTATGTAGCAATCAATGACGACTTTGCCATCAGATGTGCAAATTCAGACGAGGCAACTGCCATCAACTCTATGATTCCTGCATTAGAGGAATATATGTCTACTTTGAAAAAGCACCTTCCTGCTGAAGCATACGATAAAATAACACCGGACACTCTTACATATAGCGCCGAGGCAAAAGGTCTGACATATATACCTGACGAGAAAACTATTTTTATAGGCAATACTCTGAAACCCTTCAGTGACTCCTTGGCAAAAAACAATCAGCCAACATTAATACTGAATCTCTTCGCCCGTCAATACTTCCATGAGTACCTGAGCGATGATGAACGCATAAGCATTGCTGACCAATACAACGCAATAAAAAACAAATACTCTAAGGTATATTACATCAATCGCAGAAACCGACTGGTTCAGAATGTTAAGTCCGATGCTACAACCGATGCAGAAAGTTACTTTGCCGAGATTACAGAGGCTTACTTAGGCACCAACAACTTCTATCCGTTCGATATAGAGGAACTTAAACGCCACGACCAGGAAGGTTTTAATCTATTGGAGAAGATTTGGGGCGAGGTTGAAATTCCAGTAAATGAGTATGGCATCACAATGCCCCCTGAGACATTAACCCAATGGTTACAATATAAAGAGTCTCCACTCGATCCATTCTACAGAAAGTATATTGATGCCAATGGAATGCCTATTGTCGCTTCACGTTTTGTCAGCGATAGTGCCCTGGTTCAAGCCAAAGAGATTGTCATTGCAATGTTGGTTAAGTGTCCCGAAGCACAGGAGCACATGCTAAAAGCACACTTCCGTATAGGAATCATAGGCTATCGAGAGAATGTAACCGATATGCCGGAGTGCAGAATAATGCCACAGATTTGGCCGGGAACAGATTGGGACGCCCGTGGACGAGGCTACGGAGCAACCGAATATATTCCTCTTATGTCATGTGGCGAGGAGAACATAGTTAAGATTCCAAACTATAATGAGCGCTACCCTACCGAAAGCATTATGGTTCATGAATTCGCACACAATGTGGAGTTTGGTCTAAGAAAATACCATACAGAGTTCTGCAATGCCCTCGATGCTGCATTTAAGAATGCCGAGGAGACGAACCTATGGGTAGATGCCTCAGGCAACAAGACATACTCACGCGACAACGTGTCAGAGTACTTTGCCGAGGGAGTTCAGGCTTGGTTCAATACCTGCCGCATGGTTGTTGCAATAAATGGCAAAAATACCAAATTAAAATATCGCGAGCAGCTTAAGGAGTATGATCCTATGCTATACGATGCAATATCAATGGTTATGCCGGAATACTACTTGACAGGATACCATTTCGACTACGAGTAATAATCCTGTTACTTTATATCGTAAAGCAAGATACCCCCGAAACTTCAATGGTTAAGCTTCGGGGGTGTAATATTTAGAAGATATGGAATTTTATTCCAAAAGCAAATCTCAGGTAGTCACGAGGACGCAAATATTTATTGGTAAAGGCACTTATAACATAAAGCTCACAGCTACCCAACTCATAATACAACGAAACGGCACTATTCCTGCTACGCTTTTGCTCGGGAATATCATACGTTACGCTTTGTCCCAGAAAAATCATACCCCTCACCTTTGTTGAGAACCCATAATAGCTGTTGGGATATTTATTTGGCTCCTTAACCCAGAACTCTCCATTAAGAACTGTATTAAACTGTAAACCACACATCAGAGGTTCAACACTGAAACCTCGCCCAACATCCATACTCCATGGGATATATGCCTGACGCAGAGTAAACGTTACCTTCGCCTCCTCGGAATTATACTTAGGTACAACACCTAAAAGGATTGAGGTCTCCCACTGAGACTTCTTACCATAATCCCAACCTAAACCCAACGAAACCAATCCAATATCCCCATATAGATGAACCCGCGTATGAGTTGGAACCAGAGAGCTAAAATTATCCTTATAGCGCTTTACCCTGTTTTCATAACTTCGCCTGTCACTCTCTCTGCTCTCGGCATAGAGATCAATCGAAGATAACAACAATAGGCCACATATTAATCCCTTAAAAATCAACCACCTCATAATCATACCCCTCATTATGTATAGTAAAAAGCAAGTATTTCCTCTTCTCTATACATGGACACTCATAATACAATATACCATCTCCAAATATATCCTCAACTCCAAGACTATGAGTATGACCATGAAGACAGAACTGTATTCCCCTTAACTCCGAAACTATATGGTGAAAAATTTCATTTACATTATTATTAAACACATCGCTATATGGAGGTGCATGCATCAAAACAATACTCTTTTCAACAGCATCATCAACATTATAAAGTTCGTTGCCCATAAAAGAGAAGTCAGGCACTTTTTCAGAGTAATCATACTCAAGTGCATTGGTATTAAGCGAAATTATCCTGACATTGCCTGCAGTAAAGGCATAATTTGTCGGCCCATACACCTTTTTATATACATCATCACCGGTAGCAAGACAATCATGATTTCCGATTGCGGTAAGATAGGGAACATCCAGCTTTGACAGCAAATCTCTCATCAAAACAAACTCCTTTGTCAGACCGAAATCGGCAAAATCGCCACAGTGAAGCACAAAATCGATATCACCACGCTCATTTATGGCATTTACACAATCCTCTGTTTCGTCATACCAACGCTGTGTATCGCTAATTACCGCAAAAGTAATCTCAGAACTATCCTTCAACTGCTGTTCAACACGCTGGACACTCTTCTCTATCAAATCACACTCTCCCGATATTTTTGTATCATAGGGGTGTGATTCAATCATTTCGCAGCCTATGAGTGCCGCAAAAGCGACACCCATAATAACTGCTCCTAAAATATTAGGTGGAGGTGAATTTCTCATTAATCTTACCTGAAAGGACCTAAAAACACGATAAAACTAAAAATATTTCACCACAAAATTAATCGTAAATATCCTAACGGCAAAACCGCAGAAAAGAGCAGAGGGCACTGACTTTCAAAATGTTACAATATGTAAATACTGATAACCAACAGGTTAAATATCGTTTTTTTAAGTTATTAACTTATTTTTTAAATTTTATCTCTTAAAAAACATCTTTTACGTTAAGAATAATTAACTAAAATTAACTTTTAAGATAAAATAAGTGCAAAGATATAGAGACAAAAAATCCCAAGAAGAAAAACTCCTTGGGAAACTTGCGGTGCGTACGGGACTCGAACCCGTGACCCCATGCGTGACAGGCATGTATTCTAACCAACTGAACTAACGCACCTAATATATTTAGGATAATTAAAGAGCGGTGCGTACGGGACTCGAACCCGTGACCCCATGCGTGACAGGCATGTATTCTAACCAACTGAACTAACGCACCGTTTTTTAAGAACTTCAA
>JAGBFU010000029.1 GCA_017936285.1 Marinifilaceae bacterium
AATGGTGGCCATTACCGGTTCTGTTTGGGCTGCTGATAATGGTGTGAAAACCGACGTAAACGGAGAGAGCGGAAGCCAGGGATCGATGATGAGAATTAAACGTCCTGATGATTATAAAAAGGTGAAAGTACAGAAGCGTGACAGATCAACATACGGTTTTTACGCATTTGCCGGTATGTCATTCTCAACATTTGTCGGTCAGGAGGTTTATGACTGGAGTGATGATGTGGGTTATCTGCCGGGATACACAATAGGAGGAGGATTTGATATTCTGCGTCGTCCGAATGGTATATATTTTGGAACTGAGATTGCCTTCACAATGAAGGGCGTTACCAAATCCTATGTTGAAAAACCAACATTTGGCGAGTCATCAGTGTCGTCAAAGATTATGCTTCACTATTTACAATTTACTCCATTGAAAGTTGGAGGAAGAATTAAATTGAATGATGAGATGGGTATAAGTCTATATACCGGATTTGGTATGGATTTTTTACTTGGCGGCCGTGAGTATTATGACCGTAATAATCATGATTACAATAATCAGTTGATGCGTAACCACTCTGACTGGGAGGGAAAGATGGATATGTTTGTCCCTTTTAATGTGAATTTTGATTATAAGAAGTGGAGTGTAGGTGTATCGTACGATTTGGGAGTAAAGGATATTATTGAGGGACAAAAAAATCAGACAATTCACAGAATACATAATAGTTCAATTGCTGTCAAGGCTATATACCACTTCAGATTCAAGGATAGAGTGGAGCGTGAGAAGAAGTTGAAGGAGAAGAAGGTTGTAGATAAATACCATAGAGATGAATTTTAATGGCGAGTTATTAGAGCGGGTTGAGCGTGCTCAGCTTGCACTGCAGGGATTCGGAGCAGATGCTCTGTTGGTCAGTACAAATGTTAACCTCTTCTATTTTGCAGGCGAGGTGATAAATGGATATATCTATATTCCTTTAGAGGGTAGTGCAACTCTCTTTGTTCGCCGTCCTAAAGGGATGAGTGGTTCAAATGTTGTATATATCAGAAAACCCGAGGATATAGTCCCAAAACTGACAGAAATGGGTGTTGCAATGCCATCGAAAGTTGCTTTTGAGGGTGATTTTATGCCATATTCCGAGTATTGCAGAGTGGCAAATTGCTTTGCTGGGGCTGAGTTTGTAAATGGTAGTGGAATTATTCGTTCTTTACGTGCAGTAAAGTCTCCATATGAGCTTGAGATGATGCGGGAGTCCGGTAGAAGACATGATATGGTTTATTCACAGATAGCCACTCTTTACTCAAAGGGAATGAGCGACCTGGAGTTGATGGCAGCTATTGAGAATGCCGGACGTAAATTGGGTTCACTTGGTATATTCCGAATTGCAGGAAATAGCATGGAGATTTTTGGAGGTAGTATTCTTGCCGGACAAAATGCAGATGCACCCTCTCCATACGATTTTGCATTGGGAGGTGCAGGAATGCATCCATCTTTACCTATTGGTGCAAATGGAACCATATTGGAGCCAGGAATGGCGATAATGGTGGATATGGGTAGTAATTTCACCGGTTATATGACCGATATGTCCAGAGTCTTTGCCATTGAAGGTGTTACTGATCCATTGGCATTAAAGGCTCATCAGGTATCAATTGATATTCAGAGTGCGATTTGTAAAGTGGCAAAGCCGGGAGTTGAGGCAAAGGCATTGTACGAGTTGGCATATTCAATGGTCGAGGCAGCCGGTTTGACTGAGTACTTTATGGGCCATAATCAGCAGGCCGGTTTTATGGGCCATGGCGTAGGTATCGAGATAAACGAGTTACCGGTATTGGCCCCACGTTCGCGTGATATTTTGTGCGAGGGAATGGCTTTTGCTATGGAGCCGAAGTTTGTCATTCCGGGAGTTGGTGCTGTTGGAACCGAGAATACATATATAGTGACTTCAGATGGCTTGGAGAAGATTACACACTTCCCCGAGGAGATTCAAATTATAGGTTAACAAAGAGTGGTAGATAGTAAGCCTTTAGCGGAACGTATGCGTCCAGCTTCGCTCGATGACTATGTAGGTCAGGAGCATTTGGTTGGGCAAGGGAAGGTTTTGCGACGAATGATAGATACAGGTGTTGTATCATCGTTTATTTTGTGGGGTCCTCCGGGAGTTGGTAAGACTACATTGGCAACTATCATCGCCAATAAACTTGATAGACCTTTCTATGTGCTTAGTGCTGTCAGTGCAGGAGTAAAGGAGGTTCGTGAGGTGATTCAACGTGCAGAGAAGGATCGCTTCTTCAGCCCTGCAACACCAATCCTCTTTATTGACGAGATTCACAGATTTTCAAAGTCGCAACAGGATTCGTTGCTGGCAGCGGTAGAGAAGGGGACAATTACACTTATAGGAGCAACTACCGAGAACCCATCGTTCGAGGTGATATCACCGCTATTATCGCGATGCCAGGTATATGTCCTGAAGGCTCAGGATAGAGCCTCGCTTGAAAAGTTGCTTGACAGGGCGGTTACGCAAGACTCAGTTCTGAGCAGATATTCAATATCGTTCGAATCCAAGGAGGCGATTATGGCGTATTGCGGAGGTGATGCCCGCAAAGCGTTGAATATATTGGAATTAACTGTTAATTCCCAGCCGATAAATGCTCCTATTGTGATAACTGACGAGATGGTGAAGTCGGTTATTCAAGAGAATCCTTTGATGTATGATAAGGATGGCGAACAGCATTACGATATTGTATCGGCAATGATTAAGTCAATCCGTGGCGGCGATCCCAATGCTGCCGTTTACTATATGTCAAGAATGTTGGCAGGAGGCGAGGATCCTCTTTTTATTGCACGCAGATTGATTATCTCTGCATCCGAGGATATCGGTCTTGCCAATCCCAATGCAATGCTTATTGCTAATGCCTGTTTCGAGGCTGTTCATAAGATTGGTATGCCTGAGGCGAGGATTCCATTGGCAAATTGCATCATATATCTTGCAACCTCGCCCAAAAGTAATTCAGCCTATCTGGCTGTGAATAGTGCGATGCAATTCATTGAGAAGAGTGGCAATATACCGGTACCATTGCATCTGCGTAATGCGCCTACAAAGTTGATGAGGGAGTTGAATTATGGTACGGATTATAAGTATCCGCATGATTATCCGGGAAACTTTGTTGAGCAGAGATATATGCCTGACGAGATTAAGAATGTTGTTTTCTACAAACCTCAGAACAATGCTCAGGAGAGTAAAATGCTGGAGCGTCTGAAGGTTTGGTGGAAGAAAATTTATAAATAAAAGTGGTATGAAGAGTTGGAATGAAATTACAGGTTCTCAGAACTTTTTCCTGTTTGCCGGCCCATGTGTTATTGAGGGCGAGGATATGGCGTTAAGAATTGCAGAGCGCGTGGTTAATATCACAGACAGGCTTGATATACCATACGTTTTCAAGGGGTCTTTTAAAAAGGCAAATCGTTCAAGAATTGATTCGTTCACCGGAATAGGTGATGAGAAGGCTTTAAAGATACTTGCCAAGGTTCGCAGTGAGTTTGATATCCCTGTTGTTACAGATATCCATTCTGTAGAGGATGCAGTGATGGCGGCGGAGTATGTAGATGTTTTGCAGATTCCTGCTTTTTTGTGTCGTCAGACAGACCTTCTGGTTGCGGCTGCTAAAACCGGTAAGATTGTCAATATAAAGAAAGGGCAGTTTTTGTCGCCCGACTCAATGAAGTTTGCCGTTCAAAAGGTGCGGGAGTCGGGTAATTATAATGTGGCAGTAACCGAACGTGGAACAACCTTTGGTTATGGAGACCTGATAATTGATTATCGTGGAATTCCAACTATGCAGGAGTGTTGTAAATGCCCCGCAATTTTAGATATTACCCACTCATTACAGCAGCCTAATCAGGCATCCGGAGTGACCGGAGGTAAGCCTGAACTTATAGAGACTGTTGCAAAAGCCGGAGTGTCTGTAGGTGTTGACGGTCTCTTTATTGAGACTCATGAGAATCCTGCTGTTGCCAAGAGTGATGGAGCGAATATGCTCCGTTTGGACTTGTTAGAGGGACTGCTGGAGAAGTTGGTTAGAATTAGAGCTGCAGTTTTATAGAAGATGTTATATCCCGTTAGTTTTGAGAAGAAGATAAAGTTCGATGCTCTTCGTGATTTGCTGAGTGGCTATTGCGAAAGTTCAATGGGGCGTGATTTGGTTCAATCTATGAGTTTTTCCAGTAACAGGAATGAGATTGAAGAGCGTCTTTTTGAGTGTGGAGAGCTGGTTACAATATTGCAAAATGAGGAGTTCCCGGGTGGAGTATATGCAGATGTGCGTCCCTCATTGGAGAAGATTAGGATAGAGGGGCTTTTTTTAGAGGTTGCCGAGATGGTAGCGCTAAAAGGTTCTCTTGAGTCTATCTATGCAATATTGCGTTTCTTCAAAGGAAAGAGTGAATTGTATCCGATTCTTTCAGCTAAAGCGGGCGATGTTTTGCAGTTTCCATATATAATTGGACGATTGGAGAGTATCGTTTCAAAGTATGGAACAATCAAGGATAGTGCGTCGCAGGAGTTAGCACAGATCCGTCGTTCAATCCATCAGAAACAGAGCGGCATTTCGCGCAGAATGCAGGCCCTTTTACAGCTGGCGCAGAGTGAAGGTTGGGCAGATAAGGAGAGTGGAGTGGCTGTGCGTGACGGACGTATGGTTATCCCTGTTCCAAGTGCTTTCAAGCGTAAGATAAAAGGAATTATCCACGATGAGAGTGCAACCGGAAAAACATCGTATATCGAACCGGCCGAGATTGTCGAAACCAATAACGAAATTCGTGAACTGGAGATGGATGAGAAACGCGAGATTATGCGTATTCTTCGTGCATTTGCTGATGATCTGCGTCCATATATCGATGATTTAATCCCCGGATATGATTTTTTAGCTCATATAGATTTTCTCAAAGCAAAGGCTAAGTTTTCAATGCAACTTGGTGGAGTTGTCCCCAAAATTTCGGATAATTCGGAGTTGATGTGGTTCTCAGCAAAACACCCTTTGCTCTATTTGAGCCTCAAGCAGGCCGGTAAAGAGTTGGTACCCTTAAATCTGGAACTGAATGAGGAGCAGCGTATAGTGGTTATCTCGGGTCCTAATGCCGGAGGTAAGTCGGTGTGCCTTCAAACTGCCGGTTTGTTGCAATATATGTTCCAGTGTGGTGTGATGGTGCCTGTTGCTGATGACAGTATATTTGGAATTTTTGATAATATACTTATTGATATAGGTGATGAACAATCTATTGAGAATGATTTGAGTACATATAGTTCTCATCTTATCAATATGAAGAATTTTCTCAAATATGGCGATAGCAGGAGTTTGATTCTAATAGACGAGTTCGGTACAGGAACCGAGCCTCTGTTGGGTGGAGCCATTGCCGAGGCTGTATTGAAAAGATTGAATACTCAGGGTGTTAAAGGTGTTATTACAACTCACTATACCAATTTGAAGCTGGTAGCTGCCGAGACTGATGGTATTACCAATGGCGCTATGCTTTATGATAGTGCAAGGATGGCTCCTCTATTTGAATTGCGTATTGGTAAACCGGGATCTTCATTTGCTTTTGAGATAGCCAGAAAGATTGGTCTTCCGAAGGATATTCTGGACGAGGCCTCGCTCAAAATAGGTGAAGAGCAGGTAAATTACGACAGGCATTTGAAGGATATTGCCCGAGATAAACGTTATTGGGAGGAGAAGCGCAAAAAGATCCATGAGAATGAGAAGCGTCTGGATCAGGTGATGGAGCGATATAGCAGTGAGCTTGATCAGGCAGAGCATGAAAGAAAACAGATAATTCGTGAGGCGAGGGCAGAGGCCGAGAGGATAATGGCCGATGCAAACAGGGTGATTGAGAATACAATCAAAGGTATTCGTGAAAGTCAGGCTGAGAAAGAGAAGACTCGTGAGTTGCGTCTGCGGATGGATATTGAAAAGGAGCGTCTGTTAAATGGCGATAACAGTGAGGCGGAGTTGGCTATTCAGCGTAAAATAGAGCAGCTTCAGCGCAGAAAGGAGCGACGAGAGCAGAAGAAGGCTCAGGTTGCAGGAGGTGGCCTCGCCCCAAAAAATGATGTGGAAGCCAAGCCCGCAGAGCAACCGTTGAAGGTTGGTGATTGGGTGCGATTACCCAATGGTACTGCCGCCGAGATTGTCAGATTTAGCGGTAAAGAGGTTCAGGTAGCCATAGGCGAGATTCGCTCTATGGTAAAGCTTGCTTCGGTAAAACGTTTATCAAAGAGTGAAGCAAAGAGTGCAATGATGAGTGTGCCTCAGCATCGTAAGAGTAGTTCTGTATCGGCAATGAGCGATGAGCGTTTTAACTTTAAGCCAGAGATTGATGTAAGAGGAATGCGTGTAGAGGAGGCTATAACCGAGGTTACACATTTCATAGACAATGCATTGGTGTTGGGTTATAAGGATTTGCGAATCCTCCATGGAACAGGAACCGGTGCCTTGAGAGTTATGTTGCGTCAATGGTTGAATTGTAATCCTTTGATCGCTAAAGCGCACGACGAACATGTAACTCTTGGAGGTGCAGGAGTTACGGTTGTTCAGTTGGATATTTAAGATAGTAGCGTATTTACAATCCCAACTCTTTATCAATTAATATGATTTGTATGCGATGGGCAGGATAACATTTCTCAATAATGCTCCACTCGTTGCATATTCTTTGTGATGACGAGCAGTTCATACACTCCCCGGTTTTGGCACAAGGAGTATTGAAACCACTGTGGCGGGCAACATTCATTGGTGCTGCCGTTGTGCGTACTCGTTTCATTGCAGCTTCAAGATTTGGTGTTATTTTGTTGATACCTATAAACAGAACTACGTTCAGGGGACCAAAGTTTATACCATTAATGCGGTTTCCATACATATCCAGATTGACAAGCTCTCCATCTTCGGTAACTGCATTCGTACCGGTTAAAAACAGATCTGTCATTAATGCTTTGCGTCGTTGTTCATACTTCTTTTCGAAACTCCACCCATCGCCAAAACTTTTTATGTATGTATACTCTTCGCACGTTTCAAGTTTTTCAAGCACTCCCGTTTCGCGCATAGTCATAGAGTCGCCAATAGAGAATGTCTTAACGTTGATACTGGGAAGAATCTTATTGAAGAATATTTCATAAGCCTCGTTACAATCTTTGGCATAGTGAACTTTAAAGTTGTTACGCCTGAGTGACTCTATTGTCTTTTCAATTCTATTCATCCTCTTTTCCTATTTTGATTAAATCAGATTTCAGGTTTTATTTCCAAAGTAAAATTAATACTTTTGTGATAAGAAGTGTATTAGTCAGTTTAAAATTTATACAAAAAGTAAGGATATGAAAGTGAAATCTAAACTTGGATGGAGTGTAGTGCTACAATGTTTGATTGCGCTATCTATTGGCTGTAGCGAAGGAGTTGATACCGATGATGAGGGGCCGGTTGGACCAGAGAACTCTGGCTCAGGGAGTATTCCTGATATTAATGGAGGCAGAGAGGGTATAACTATATTATGTGGCGACGAGTGGCGTGAAACTATGATAATTTCGCCTTATGCTCGTGATTATTCGTTTGTTGTGGGGGCTCAACATGAGGTTAATAGCGATATGTTTGAAGAGTTCGTCCGTGATAACTATATCACATTTGAATTTTTTACTAAGGATTCAGTAGTGGATGGATATCCCTTCGTCTATGATATGGTAATGCACGTTTCTGAAAATGATGAGGATAGTGAGCGTTATGCGGTGTTCGAACATATTATAATTAATGGTTTGCGAATAGTTCAGATGCCGGCCATCAATGTTTTTGAGATTCCTGAAGGGTTAAAAGCACCTGCAAGAGGTGCATCGATAGATGATTATAGAGTCCACACGACCTTTCATTTGCATGAGCACTATGTTGAACTATTTGAGGAGGTATATTATACCGATGATGCCGGTTCAATATTGACCTCGCCCGTATATGATTCTGAATATGATATCTGGAGTCCACTTCAGATAGCACCCAATCCAGCTGACAAACCTCGTACGATTGTGGTGAATTATGGAATTAAAGATATGTATGGTCATGTGGATAAGGTGACACAATTTGAGGTAGAGCAGAGTGGCGAGGAGTATATTATCACATCTACATCCTCTCCTGCAACCTCGTCTGAGGGTGGTGATTTAACTATTTCCATATACAGCAATGTAGAATTGCAGGTTAAAGAGGAGTTAAGCTGGGTTGAGTATGTAGGTCATAACAATGAAGCATATAGTTTCACTATTACCCCGAATGGTACAGGTGAGGTGCGCAATGGTGAGATTCTCTTTGTAAATAACGAAAAGGGATTTGCGCAAAGTATTACATTGGTACAATACTCATCGGGTACACGCACCATACATCTTGAGGCAGATGAGGAGTTGTCTGAAAAGTTGAGTGTTGACGAGATGCTGAGTACTGAAAGTATTATAATTACCGGTATTATGGATGACTCTGACTTTGAGACAATGAATACCTATATGACTGTTCTGGAGTATGCAGACTTAAGTGGATTGGAGAGTAATACCTCAAGTCATGGGTATGGTGATTTTGTCACTATCTCCGATAATGCTTTCTACAATATGGGTATCTTAAAAGGAGTAATACTTCCAGAAAACCTTAAGATTGTGCCTTATGGTGCCTTTAAAGGCTGCTCATCTTTGGAAAGTATAAATATTCCAAATGGAGTAGAGATAATTGGAAGCAGTGCTTTTGAGGGGTGTACACTTTTAAAACGTATCGACATACCTGTTACCGTTAAGGAGTTCGGTTTTGCTACATTCTGGGGGTGTAGCTCATTGGAATCTATTGTAATTCCAGAGGGCGTTACCGTATTGCCGCGTTCTTTGTGTTTTGAGTGCAGCTCTTTGAAAAAGGTTGTACTGCCATCATCATTGACCAAGATGGAGAACTATATGGTGGGAGGACGCAACGGTTCGCAATTTGGATATTGTACTTCGCTTGAGGAGATTAATATTCCGGCTTCTATTGCCTCAATTCCTATAGGGTGTTTTAGTGGTTGTTCATCGCTTAAAACAATTGATTTAAGTAGTATAGAGGAGATATATGATGAGGCATTTTACAGTTGTACTTCGCTTGAGAATGTAAAGTTATCTGGAAATATAAAAGAGTTGGGCAGCAAGGTGTTTTATAACTGTGTGTCATTAAAATCGATAGATTTGCCTGTCGGCTTAAAAACTATGGGATATAATCTATTTGAGGGATGTACATCGCTGACCTCGGTTAAGTTACCGGCTACTTTGACAACTGTTATAGGTGCAGCATTCCTTAACTGTTCTTCTCTTGTGAGTGTTGAATTGCCTCAGAGTATTACAACAATCGACGATATGGCCTTTAGCGGTTGTGCATTGAACGAGATAGAGTTGCCAAAGAATCTGCAGAGTATCGGTAAGGGTGCATTTACCGGAAATCCTTTTAAAAGTGTAGTAATACCGGATAGGGTAACGTCGATAGGTTCTTTTGCGTTCAGTGAGTGTGATATTGAAAGTATCAGAATTCCCGAGAATGTTACCGAGCTTGGTCAATATGCATTCAGTGATTGTTATAGTCTGGAAAAGGCTATTATCAAAGCTAATATAACTACTCTTGCAAATAATCTGTTTGATGATTGTACCGCCATGAAGTATGTACAATTGCCGGAGAATTTGACAACGGTCGAGGATAAGGCGTTCTCGGGATGTCAGGCGGTAATAATGATATACTCAGAGGCAAAGGTACCGCCAACAGGCGAGGGCTTGCGTCCTTTAGTTTGGGAGTTTATTGATGTAAGAGTTCCTTTGGCATTGGTTGATGATTATAAGGAGGCTCCATGGTGGAAATTGTCAAGTAGTATTATGATTTTCCAATTTGGAGAGGCAGATCATTTTGAATTATAAAGATTCTAAGTTATAGGGGTGTTCGGTTGAATACCCCTATATTTTTTTTGCGTGGGTAAATTCTTTGTTTTCAGGTTTTTAATCTCAGAGTAGTTAGCTGATTAAAAAAAATAGTGAAAAAAGTTATGAGAAAATTTGTAGAATCAAAATAAAGCACTACCTTTGCAATCGCAAACGCGGAAATAGCTCAGTTGGTAGAGCACAACCTTGCCAAGGTTGGGGTCGCGAGTTCGAGCCTCGTTTTCCGCTCAGAGAATGACAGACAGCCTGAAAGGGCTGTCTTTTTGCGTATATACCATTA
>JAGBFU010000030.1 GCA_017936285.1 Marinifilaceae bacterium
AGTCTCGCAGGCTCTTCATCGGCTCTACCTCAAAAAAGGCCTCCATACACCCTTTTGCATCATTGATAAACTTTCCGTCAACTCCAAAATCATACTCAGCAGTATAACCATCTCCAACAATATATAAATTTATACCCTCGCCCACACTATGTTCCTGGATCGTAATCACACTTCTATTTTCATAATAGGCTGGTGTTTGCGGAAGCCTCTTCATTGTTGGCCGTATCAGTGTGTACTCATCTCCGGCAAAGAAGTAGGCGAGATCGCCCTCTACCAGACAATACGTTACTCCAAAACCGTTATAAGAGGGAGAGAAATCTATTTTATCATTACTTAATATACCGCTCATACCTCCTTTATAATCCAACGGCATCAACTTCTGCTCTGTATTGGCCATAACCAAATGGATCGATGACTCCTCACCATTCCCCTCAATCTTATATTTCCCTAATTGCTGATTTGCCACTATAGAGACAGAACCATCGGAATTATATAGCATCTCAAATGGGAAATCAAAGCCAACTGCAGAGCCTGACCATCCTCTCAAATAGTAACTATGACCTTTCACCTTTTGTTCTACCGATACACTATACGTGCAACTTCTTATCGCACCTCCATCAAGATACAAATCTCCGGTCACCTCCCATGCACCGATATAATCGGAATACTTTATGCCACCTTCAGAGCCACTCTGTTCGGGGATATACTCATCAAATGCAGCATCAGTACACGAAAAAAGAGACACCACTATCAAAAGTGGAGCAAGAACCCGACTAAGTTTTACCAATGTATTATTCATCCTCTATCTTTTTCCCAAATGTTCATCAAAATTACTCTTTTTGACAATAATAACAAAAAGATTATCTTCGCAATGTTACAAATAATCGACATTGAGCGTTATATGTACGAATTATGGAGAATTTGTTTGACAAGATATATTTAAGCATAACTGATAAGATATACAGACTTGCAATTGTTTTGTTGGGTGATTCCAACGAGGCTCAAGATGTTGTGCAGGATCTATACGAACATCTCTACAACAAAAGAGCCTCGCTAAATCTCTCAAAAAATATTGAAGTCACAATATTACATTCAGGAAAGAATTTGTGCATCGATAAGCTACGACGACGGAAACGAACGCAAAAGATTCCCGAACAGATAATTCCACCGGAAAATATTGACGGGAACTCAACTATAGGCAGAGTATCCCTGCGTGAGCATTTAATGAGAATAATAGCCCTACTTCCTGAAAAGCAACGCATAGTTATCCAACTGCGGGATATTGAGGGGTACGATTTCAACGAAATTGCAGAGATTATGGAGAGCGACGAGGCTACGATACGTGTAACGCTCTCAAGAGCAAGAAAAAAGATAAAAGAGGAACTGATAAAAATAGGAGAAAATGGAAAAGCTTAACGATAGAATCAAGGAGCTGCTGGAGCTTTTTGAATCCGGCAATACCACCCTCGAAGAAGAGGCTGAGCTAAAACATTTACTCTTTAGCTCGAAAAACTTGCCAAAGGAGTTTAGTTATGCAAAACTATACTTTATCGGCATGGACGAGGCCTCGCACATTAAATATGAGGGCAAAATAAAACGTACATTACCAAACAGAGGCTGGAGAATTGGAGCATGGAGCATGTCAACTGCAGCAACAATTGCATTGATTATCTGCATTATAACGGCTCTAAACAAAGATACTGTTTATGTTACGGTAAACGGCACTCCGATAACCGACAAACAGGTCGCCAAGGTAGTTGTAACAAGCACAATGCAGAATTTTGAAGAACAGATTTCCACTCCTCTAACCCAAATTGAAGAGTTATTAAACAACTTTAAATAGACTAAAATGAAGTACATAAAATTCATTATAGCCGCACTATTATTGTCCACCGCATGGCTTAACTGTATGGGACAGGAGCAACACGAAGAGATGCAGAGCATACTATCATTCCCTCAACTATTCAAATATTGTGAGAATAACGGGGACTTTGAAACAATCAGCATCTCCAAAGAGGGTATAAACATGCTTTCCGACACAAAATTGGAAATTGAACAGATGTACAAAATAACCTCGACTCAAAGCATTGATGAATTTAAAGATGCCTTGAAAAGGATTACGCATAGTGGCAATTTCAATAAAACCATTTCGCTTAGTAATGGCAATGAAAATCTGGAGATATATACCCTTCGAAGTGACCTGGAAATCAGAAAAAACAGGCATGAATATATCTGCATTACTCAAAACAAGAACGGAACCGTCTCGGTTGTTTATATATGCGGCAACATTACATTAGAACAAATCAAACATAAATAACAGCACCATGAAAAAGATTTTAACCTCAGCTACACTTTTTATACTCCTAAGCCATATTGGTTTCTCACAAATAAATCCAACATGGAGCATTATGGGGATAAATATGGGCAAGAACAATAAACACTCGTTGGAACTTGGTAACTACGAAATAGCACTACAAAATGACTCTACCGAGGCAGTCGCAAACACAAATGAGCACTCAAATAATTTCGCTGACTATTCATACATTCATGATAAAGGTACCCACATGATGGTCCCGACTAAGAATCATAATAAAGAGAGTCTCTCTCGAATGGAAAAAAGAGCTCTAAAATATCGTGATCGCGGATTTATACATTTCCGTGGAAAGATTGGAAACTTTGAATTTAGCAGAATAATGTTAGATAATCCGGATTATAGTAACTACCCTACTGCTCAGCATAACTTTCTTGACTTAAAAGGCAGCTCTCTTCGTATTGACGCTAACATATTTTCACTCACCTCCAATACAACTCAACGTTTTCGTATCAGCACAGCTATTGGCCTGACCTGGGAGAACTATGTATGGGAGGATAATATACATCTGGAAAACAATGGAGATTTGATTACTCCTGTCTATCCAACGGAAACCTCATATAAAAAGAGTAAATTAATGAACTTCGGATTACACATTCCTATTCAGATTTTCTTTAACCTTAGCCGTGATTTTTACCTAAGTGCGGGAGTATATAGTAACTGGTTCTTTAAACAACACTGTATGGTCAAAAATCCCAAAGAGCGATACAGCATTAAAGGGGTTAATGACTTGCAAGGAGGATTGGTTGCCAATATTGGTTGCAATTGGTTTTATGTAACAGGAAGATATGCTCTGACCCCTATATTCAAAAAGGGCGAGGGCCCAAAAGTTGCCCCATGCTCAATTGGTATCGGAGTAAGTATTCAAGAACTTTTTAACCTATAATATCTAACACATGAAGAGTATTTTAACAACATCTATCTGTGTACTGCTGGCTTGCGTATCAATAGAGAGTTATTCACAAACTAACGATACACTTTTTGTACCCGAAATTAACAAACAGATTGAAGATAGTCAGGCTATAAGCTTTTTGGGATTTTCAGATATAGAGAGTAGACCCTGGAGCAATCGGAATCGGAATTTGGTTTTAACAATATAACACTGCATTACGGCAAAAACTCCGACACATCGCCACCGTGGTGCGCAATATCACGCACAACTGAAGAAGATATTGAGGCGTACTGTGGCGATGTTTGCAAATATACCGTTTCAACTCTGCTATCCATCAATCGGTTCACATCGGCAATCTTACGCTCATACTCCCAATCGGCACAATCACGAATACCACGAATCAGTGTAAAAACATTACACTTTCTGCATAAATCTACAGTCAAACCGGAATATACGCATACCTCTACATCAGGATTATCCTCAAAGCACCTTTTTATTGACTCTGCTCGCAACTCCGCATCACTTGTAGTAGCCTTATCTGAATTGATTCCAATAGCAATAATCACCTTGTCAAATATTGACAAGGCCCTGACTACTATATCCTTATGTCCCACCGTAAAGGGGTTGAACGACCCCGGAAATATTGCACTCCTCTTCATAACATTCTAATGTTTAACTCGTATTTATGTTGATACAAAACTAATAAAAACATATCTAACAGTGAAATTTAGAATCTGTTTAAAATTTATTTTGAGCAGATTATTGAAAACAATAATAAAAAATCCTAAAAGATTGATTTTATTCTTTGTTCTTCTACACTCTTTCACTATTTTTGTATCGGATTTTCGAGGTTATGTTTCTTTTAAACATAAAACCTCGCCCAACGAATAGAATAACTTAAATTTAAACAGATATGGCACAGAAACTGAAAATCAGAGATTTAACTCTAAGAGATGGACAGCAATCATCGTTCGCAACCAGAATGACTCAGGCCCAGATTGACCGAGTTCTTCCATTCTATAAAGATGCGAACTTTTATGCTATGGAGGTGTGGGGAGGAGCTGTTCCCGACTCAGTTATGAGATATTTGGGTGAAAACCCTTGGACTCGCTTGGAGAAGATCAAAGCTGCTGTGGGCGATGTCTCAAAATTGACAGCATTGTCTCGCGGACGTAACCTTTTCGGCTATGCTCCATACACCGATGAAATCATTGAGGGATTCAGCAGAAATGCTATTGAATCAGGACTGGGAATTATGCGTATCTTTGATGCGTTGAATGATATCAACAATGTAAAATCAACCATCAAGTTCATTAAAAAATATGGTGGAATTGCAGATTGTGCAGTTTGCTATACTGTAGATCCAAAGTTCACTACCAAGGAGAGAATTGTTGCATTCCTGAAGGGAAAACCTCTTCCAAAGGCAGTATTCACCAACGAATATTTTGTTAGCAAAGCGAAGGCATTGGCAGATTTAGGAGCAGACATGATTACCATTAAGGATATGAGTGGTCTTATTCCACCTTCAAGAATGGCAGAGTTGATTCCATTGTTCAAGAAAAATGTAAATGTTCCTATTGATTTCCATACACACTGTACTCCAGGTTATGGTTTGGGAGCTGTTTTAACAGCAATCATCCACGGAGTTGATATTGTAGATACAAATATTTGGAACTTTGCCGGAGGTACTGGAGCACCTGCTATCGAGTTGATTTATATCTTCTGTAAGAAGTTAGGAGTTGAGCTTGATGTAAATATGGAGGCGGTTGCAAAGATCAACGCAGAGTTGCGTTCAATTCGCGAGGAGTTGGCAAACGTCGATGCTACAAAGCAGTTCCCAAATCCATTCAACCCACTTACCGACACTCTACCAGCAGAGATTGATGCTCTATTTGACAAAGCAATTGCTGCAGCAAAGGCTAATAAAGAGGATGAGTTGTTGAGTGCATGTCACGCTATTGAGGCATACTTCAACTTCCCAAAACCAAACGAGTTGGTTAAAAAGGCTGAGGTTCCTGGAGGAATGTATAGTAACATGGTAGCACAGTTGAAAGCATTGAACTCAATGGAGATTCTTGAGAACGCAATGCACCTTATCCCAACTGTACGTTTGGCTGCAGGTTTGCCTCCATTGGTAACACCAACAAGCCAGATTGTGGGAGCACAGGCCGTAAACTGCGCTATGGACATTAAGGCAGGAAAGCCAATGTACTCTAATGTATCTAACCAATTCTTTAACCTGGTTAAGGGAGAGTATGGAAAGACCCCTGTTCCGGTTGATCCTAAGTTCCGTGAGAAGATTACCGGCAGCCCTATCGAGCAGGATTACGACACATCTAAATATAAGATGCAACCTAATCCGGAGCTACCTGAGGCAGGAGGAGTTAAGCTCGCTGAGAACGAAAAGGAGCAGTTGCTTCTTGAGTTGTTCCCACAGGTAGCTAAGACATATTTGACTAAGGTTAAAGTTGAGGCATATCAGGCAAAGATTGGTGCTGAGGCTGCAAAGAAAGCTGCTGCCGAGGCAGAGAAGAAGGCTGCACAAGCTGCCAAGGTTGCTACAATCACAGGAAAGCCTATTGTAGCTCCAATTCCAGGAACAGTACTATCAATCTCTGTGAAAGTTGGTGACAAAGTAACCAAAGGTCAGGAGTTGTTGGTTCTGGAAGCTATGAAGATGGAGAACTCTATCACTTCAGATTATACCGGAACTGTTAAACAGATTCTATGCGAGGTAGGAGAAGCTGTTGGTGCGAATGTACCAATGTTTGATATTGAGGTATAATAAAAAACCTATAACTACAACACAAGGTCGGGCTTATGTCCGACCTTGTTTATAAATTTGAATTCTAAATATATGGACGAGCAGTTTGATATTGCAATCGAGGAGTTTTACAACACCTGGGGTGGAACCGCAGCATTAAAAACAACCTTTGATATTTTGAACCGGGACTATCCGGAATGGAATCTGGAATGTGAAATTGGAAGTTGGAGTGTAGATTTCCTGCAAGATGTTTTAGCTGAGGTTGAAGATGATTGGCAAGAGTTAAGTCCGGAAGAGTTGAACGAGCGCCTTCAAGAGAGTATCGATGATCTGTACGAAGATTGTGTTGAGGGACATCAATTCGCCCGTCTCAACAACATACGCCTGTCACTCCCCGAAGGAGCAAGTGAAATTGCTGCCCTCGAAGAGAGTGACAATACTATTGGATTCCCAATCCGTTAAAAGGGAGATTTACGCTCAATTTTTATCTCCTTTTTATAAAATCCACACTCGTCATTTTCAAAGATAAATGACGCGTGTGCCCTTATGGGGAGAAAATCATTGCCAAAATAGTACTTGAACTTTCCCACTCCTCCATAATCATATGTATTGTAGGCAGATATTCTACCTAAGCGTGCTTTATACAACACCTCTCCTTCATTAAGTATAATCGGTTTACTCTCATAAACAAACGGGACATTATCTCCATAGGCCGGATAATCATAAACCAGATGTACTCTGTCTCCTCCTACATAGTTTGTAAACATAATCTGAAAAAATGAGTTACGCATCAACATTGAGATAAACTCCTCCTCATCATCCAATTCATCTACAGAACTGCATAGATGTCCATACCACCCCATCTCATTAAACTCAGTCTTATGCAAACGCAACTCCCGACGGATACGTCTAAGTGCCTCCTTCCAATTTTTTACTCCGACAATCTCCCGACTATCAGAGACATATATCTCAACAGGATACAGCATTTGACCCAACAACATAAAACTGCTTGAATCCGGCAGATTATTACTACGCTCCAATGTCACGACTATCAACCTCTCGCCAATATGCCTACCAGGATACTCTCCGACAAGAAAATCAACAACCAATGTCTGACACTGACTATTGCTTCTTAACATGGCCATCTCTACACGATAAGACGCCCAATCCAGTTCTTTTATCTCTTTCATAAAAATGGTTTACAATTTACAACCCAAAACTACAAATCAGCAAAACATCTTTCCCAACAAGAACTATCCTACATAAGAAGCAAATAGGTAATACTCTAACTATCACAAAGAAAAAAAAGACCGAGCCATTTACGACTCGGTCAATTTCTATGGTTCAATACGTTTATACTATTTACATTATAAAGCTATTCAACGCCATCTCATATGAATTTAGTCCAAATCCCATTACAACTCCTCGACAAACCGGGGTTAGGTAGGAGCGATGACGGAACTCTTCACGCTTGGCCGTATTAGAGATATGAACCTCAACAACCGGGGTTGATATTGCCGAGATTGCATCAGCAATTGCAACCGAGGTGTGGGTATATGCGCCTGCATTCAATACCACTCCATCTGCACTAAAACCGATCTCATGCAATTTATCAATTATAACACCCTCAATATTTGATTGAAAATATTTTATATCAACCTGCGGATATCTCTCTCTTAACTCCTCAATATAATGGTCAAAACTTTTATTACCATATATCTCCGGTTCACGCACTCCTAACAAATTCAAGTTAGGCCCATTAATAATCCATATAGTCATATTTATCCAATATTAAATTAGTACCAACGATTGACAAAGATAAGAATAATTTTATCAAAATTGGATTTGATATAAATTAAATATATTATATCTTTGCCATAACATTAAAGTAAAATTATTTAGTCATTACAAATCATAAAAAATTATGGATTGGAAAACATCTATAGAAAATTATAAGAGTTTCCTCATTCTTGAGAGAGCTCTATCGGCAAACTCAGTTGACGCCTACCTCAATGATGTAAATAAACTTGCATCTTTCTGCAAAGAACAGTACGAGATAGACTCTCCAACCGATGCTACTCCCGATAATTTATCAGAGTTCATCAGTTACCTGATAGACAATGGAGTAACATCAAGAACACAAGCAAGAACAATATCAAGTATTCGTTCATTTTTCAAATATCTGGTATTCGACGGAGTCATCTCCGGAAATCCGGCAAAAATGCTTGAAGCTCCCAAGATTGGACGAAAGCTTCCAAATATTCTTACCGCAGATGAAGTTGATGCTATCGAGAATGCTGTAGAGATGTTCAAACCCGAGGGGCAACGCAACAGAGCCATCGTAGAGATGTTATACTCTTGTGGTCTGCGTGTATCAGAGCTTATTGAATTAAAACTCTCAAACATCAACTTCCGCACAAGCATTGTAAAGATTGACGGGAAGGGGAACAAAGAGCGAATGATACCACTGAGCAAGAGTGCAAAAACAGAGCTAAAGAACTATTTCAAATCATATAGAGGATATCTTGATATTCCTGCCGAGAACGAGGACTACGTATTCCTCAATAAACTTGGCAAACCTCTTTCTAGAGTTATGGTATTTAACATCATAAAACAACTTGCACAGAAAGCCGGGATCAAGAAGAAAATATCTCCACACACATTCAGACACTCATTTGCATCGGCATTGGTACAAGGAGGAGCAGATCTACGCGCGGTCCAGGATATGTTGGGACACGAGTCTATCTTGACAACCGAGATATATACCCATCTCGATAACCACTACCTAAAGGATACTGTATATAAATTCCACCCACGTGCAAACGTAGATTCTACTAAAGAGTAAAAGATATGGAGCAGAATATTTCAGATTTACTATCTGACGATAAAGAGGTTATCAGAAATGCTGCAGAAAGGATAAAGAACGAGGGCGACTTAAAAATCGTCCCCGCTCTTTTTGATATTCTACAACAACCCGCTATAACCCACACTACCGAAGCTGCGGTAGCTGAGATTTTAGCAGACATACGTGACACATCATTTATAAAGGTGTTACAGAATGCGATTATTGAATCAAAGGATAATCCCGAATTTCAAGCGAAATTAGTGCGAGTGTGCTGGGAATCATCGATGGATTTCTCAAATCTGTTACCACTCCTGTGCGATATTGCCATCAAGGGCAATTTTATGGCAGCAATGGAGGCTACAACAGCCATAGAGGAACAACTTCGATTTGCAGACCACGATATGTTACACGACATGAAGAGCCTGCTCCTCAACTCTTCGCAACAAGATTCACCATTCGCTGAACAGATTCTAAACATTGTACAAGGAGCTCTTGAAGATATTCATGACCACGAAGGAGAGGAGTGCGATTGCAATTGCGACTGCCACGAGCACTAATATATTATCCAAATAAAACAGGGGAGGTTTCCCTCCCCCGTTTCACAATCAAAACATCAATCAATGACCACCCGGTCTGTTTCCAAACTGTGGGCGATTCTTTCGCATCTCCTCTTGCCATTTCTGGTAAGCGCTATATTGTTCCTCTGTTAGAATCGTTTTAAACTTCTCATTCTGCGCCTTTTGACGCTGTTCCATCATCTCACGCATCTTCTCGCGATCAAATCCTTGACCCTGTTGTCCAGGCTCCGGACGATTTCTTCGCATCTCTTCTGCCTGACGATTCATAAAAGCAGTAATACTATCCGTCTGCGCTTGAGTCAAATCAGGAATATTCTCTTTCATCATCTCAACCATTCTCTGCTGATAACCTCCTGGACCTCCAAAACCTCCTCGACGCTCCTGTGCCTCAGCAGACATTGCAAGCATCATAATAAAACCTGCTACCAATGCAATCTTTCTCATATGAAAACTATTTTTCCGACTATATAGACAAACATACACAGGAAAAGTTTATTACCTTTGCACAAATTTCAAATTTTAATAAAAAATGAACCGTATATCATTCACAATTATTACAGCCGTATTATTCATGATACTTGGTTATGGTTGCTCAGAAAACACCCATAAAAATGATATTTATACTATAGATATTGATCACAATAAAATTATTTCTAAACCATTTTGCGACATATCATTTGCCCTGACTGATGATTTAGAGATAATTCCATTAGAAAGCAACAATAATGCACTGCTTTCATATAGCAGTAACTTCTACATTAAAGATGGCGATATTTACTTCACAGGTCGGGATATGACCGAAGGTGCAATTTACCGTTTTGACTCAAAAGGAAAATTTCTTAACACTATTGGAAAAGCAGGACGTGGTCCGGGAGAATTAGCATTTTCAGGAAACTTCTCTTTTATAAATGACTCCATATTTTTTTACGACCACTTCAATCAGAAATGTTTGATTTACGGTAAAGATGGCATTGGTTATCGTGAGATTTCATTTTCCAGCCATAACGATTCAATTGTAAATTTACCCATTGAAAAATTTTCATTTGCCGGCAATAAGATGGCTATCCTAACATATCCTGATGAAGCCTCTCATAGCTTTATGACATGTGATATATATACAAACAAGATTGAACATTTCCTACCTATCGACTCCATTTATGCCGAATACGCATGGGGAGACGATGACGACATGGTTACACACAATGGCAATATCTACTTTGGACTATGGAATAATGATACCCTATATAGATATGACGGAGTTTGTGTAAAACCATATATCCATTTCAATGTTACAAACAAAACTCCTGACGAAATAATGAAATTGGGATTGATAGAGTATTTGAATTATACAAAAAACAGCTCAACCACAGGCATCCCGACAATCACCGGTATAGCAGACAATTACATAATGGGAAAGTATAATCACGGTGAGTTTGTATATACTTTTATCCATGATATTCACAACAATACAACTATCTCTGCAGGTGGCTCACTTAAGATATTTAACGACGGAGGATTACAAGTAATGGGGCGAAATATTATTTACCAAAACAAATTATATTGGGCCTGCAGTCCGATGGCACTCAAGGTAAATATTGCATCCATGCTAAAAGCCGGCCGATTCACAAACCCGACAACGAGAGAAAAACTTGAAAAACTATTATCTGCAATCAGCGAAGAGGATAACCCAGTTATATTTGTAAAGGAGTTTAAGAAGCTGTTTTAAATTTATTTCGAGATTATTTGAAACAGTGTAAATAAAGTCATAAATAATAAATTTAAAACAGCTACTAAAACAGCAACTGTAAATCAATAACATTTTCCCATTGAGAACCATTAAGACGCCACTCCTTTTTGTAACCACAGCGCTCAAAGCCACAACGTTCAAATAGGTGAAGGCTGGCCACATTGTATTCAGACACCGAGGCACTTAGCTGATGTAACGAAAGTACAACTCTTGCATATTCACAAAGTTTCATCAATATCGCAGTGCCTATACCCTTACCGCGTAACTCTTTATCATAAACCAAAATTCCAACCTCTGCTCTGCGATTATGAGCATCATAATCAAACAGATCTGCAAACCCGACAGCAACTCCATCAACTTCAGCGACAAAACGCACCTGTCCGGAGACGTTAATATCAAGATGTGATGTATTGATATACTCTTTCAGATTGTACCTGGATAGGGGGGTACGTGTATCTGAACAACTCCACAAAGTGGTGTCATTTTCCCATTGATATAAAATCTCCAAATCCTCAGGCTCCAATGCCCGTAGAGTAATCTCTCCGCACATAAATACTACTCAGCTAAAAGTTTCATAATATATGAGTCAATCTCTTCTGCATCTTTGCTCGGATCAACCCAGTGAATTTTGTACCCCTCGCGCTCCATTTTTCTGAACCAGGTCATTTGTCGTTTGGCAAATTGATGAATGGCAATGTTGAGTTTTTCAACCATCTCATCGTATGTTAACTCGCCAATGACATATTGAGTTATATATTTGTATTCCAGACCATAATAGATAAGATCTTCTGGCGATGTTCCATTTGCGATAAGTTGGCGAATCTCATCAACCATTCCCGCCTCCAATCGATCATACAAGCGTTTCGTAATTCTTTTGCGACGCACTTCGCGATCGACATGAGTTCCAATGATAAGAGGCCTTAATTCAGGAAAATCCCACTCCTGAAATGCTTCGGGATGTGAGGCATAAAACTCTTCTATCTCTATGGCACGTATCGCACGGTTACAAGTATCACACTCTGTAGTGTTGTGCAGAGTTTTGTAACCTTTAAGTATCTCTATAAGTTCAGGAAGAGATCTCTCAGACAACTCATTACGCAACTCAGGGTTTTGTGGAACATCGAGCAGTTTATATCCGGATATAACCGATTGAACATACAATCCGCTTCCACCGCAAAGAACCGGAAATTTTCCAAGCTCTTTACACTCCTCGAAGGCATTGTAGAAGTCGCGTTGAAATTTAAAAACCGTATATTTCTCGCCGGCATCGGCAATATCGATAAGACGGTAAGGAACAGCCTCGCCGTTGATACAATACTCCTCAATATCCTTACCGGTTCCTAAATCCATCCCTCTATAAACTTGTCGGGAGTCACCGCTTATTACCAATCCGTTAAGTTTATGAGCCAATCTGACAGCTAATGTTGTTTTTCCACTTGCTGTCGGACCTACCACTGCCAATATGTTGTATTTGCTTTCCATACCTCAAAAATCTTCGACAAAGTTAACAAAATTTCCCTTTCACCTTACCTCTAAAATAACCTTGCAGAATTATCGAAAAATCAGTACCTTTGCGCCTTGTAACGGAGCGTGCTCGCACGCGGAACATTTTTAACTATGGCACATAAGTCAGGATTTGTAAACATTGTAGGAAACCCAAATGTGGGTAAATCCACCCTAATGAATCGTTTGGTAGGTGAAAGAATCTCTATTATCACCTCAAAATCACAAACGACAAGACACCGAATTAAAGGAATAGTAAACACCGACGACTATCAAATCGTCTTTTCTGACACTCCGGGAGTTGTGAAACCCAGCTATAAGATGCAGGAGTGTATGTTAGAGTTCTCTAAATCGGCAATTATCGATGCCGACATTATTCTCTACGTAACCGATACTGTCGAGGATATCAAAAAGAATATCGACTTTGTTGAGCGAGTAAATCGTTCTAAAGCACCTGTACTATTGGTCCTTAACAAGATAGATTTGACTACTCAGGACAAGCTTGAAAAACTTTTTGCAGAGTGGGAACAACTCATTCCAAGAGCCGAAATCTTCCCCATCTCGGCCCAGGAGAACTTTAACGTTGAGAACCTGTACAAGAGAATCGAAGAGCTTCTTCCCGAGGGAGAACCCTATTTTCCTAAGGATGAACTGACCGATTTACCGGCTCGTTTCTTTGTTACCGAGATTATCCGTGAGAAGATTCTTACCAACTACGACAAAGAGATTCCATACTCGGTACAAGTTGAGGTTGAAGAGTTTAAGGAGGATGAAAAACAGATCAACATCATGGCGTTGATTTATGTTGAGCGAGATTCCCAAAAGGGAATTATCATTGGTAAGGGGGGCGAGGCCTTGAAAAAGGTTGGCTCAGCAGCAAGAAAAGATGTTGAGGAGTTTTTTGGCAAAAAGGTATTTCTTCAAATCTTTGTCAAGGTTCAACATGAGTGGCGTAACCGCGCCAATGACCTGAAGAGATTCGGTTATGTTCAAGAGTAATTCACTATGTAAGTTTTAAGATATGAGTAATATAGTAGCTATTGTAGGTCGCCCCAATGTGGGAAAATCGACACTTTTCAACCGTCTTATCGGTGGACGAAAGGCCATTGTTACCGACGAGAGCGGAGTTACACGCGACCGTAACTACGGAAAGTCAGAATGGAACGGCAAGGAGTTCTCGGTAATCGATACCGGAGGATACGTATCGAACAGCGATGACATCTTTGAGGGAGAGATTAACAAGCAGGTAATGCTTGCCCTTGATGAGGCCGATGTAGTTATCTTCATGGTTGATGCAGAGGTTGGTTTGACAGACCTTGACATGAACTTTGCAAAATTGCTTCGTCACGTAGAGAAACCGGTATTCCTGGTTGCCAACAAAACAGAACAACATGACCGTATCTATGATGCCCAGGAGTTCTATCGTTTGGGTATTGACAGCAACTTGTACTGCGTTTCATCAATTACCGGTTCAGGAACCGGAGATTTGCTGGATGATGTGGTAAAACACTTCAAGAACGATACTATTGAGGATACAAGTGGCCTGCCAAAGATAACAATTGTGGGACGTCCCAATGTTGGTAAATCATCAACCATCAACGCTCTTCTTGGCGTTGACAGAAATATTGTTACCGATATTGCCGGTACTACCCGCGACACCATCCATACCCGTTTCAATCAGTTCGGCTATGACTTCCTTTTGGTTGATACCGCAGGATTAAGAAAAAAGACAAAGGTGAGCGAGGACGTAGAGTTTTACTCAGTAATGCGTTCTGTAAGAGCTATTGAGGATGCTGATGTATGTATGCTTATCATTGATGCTACCCGCGGAGTAGAGGCTCAGGATATGAACATATTCCATCTGATTGAGCGCAACCGCAAAGGAGTTGTCATTCTTGTGAACAAGTGGGATCTTATTGAGAAAAACAATAAAACCACCATTGAGTACGAGAAGTATGTTCGCCAGCAGATTGCTCCATTTAATGACGTTGAGATTGTCTTCACATCTGCTCTGACCAAACAACGTTTGTTGAAAGCTCTGGAGGCTGCATTAAAAGTATATGAGAACAGAACCCAGAAACTTAAGACCTCAGAACTCAATGCCATTATGCTTGAGGAGATTGAAAACTATCCTCCCCCATGCACAAAGGGTAAGTTTGTCAAAATCAAATATGTCTCTCAGCTTCCTACACACTCTCCGTCATTTGCATTCTTCTGCAATCTGCCTCAGTATGTTAAGGAACCATACAAGAGATACCTTGAGAATAAGATTCGCGAGCACTGGGATTTTACAGGAGTTCCTATCCAAATCTTTATGAGAAAAAAATAGTTGAAATTCCTTAAAAAACCTTACTTTTGCATCTGATATGGCTAAAGGAGATAAGATAGAGCATACCGGTATTGTCAAGGCTGTCAACGGCCGTTTTGTGGATGTCGATATTCAGAATCGCTCCGCATGTTCGGGTTGTCATGCAAAGAGTACCTGCGGCATGAGCGAGTCGGCTATCAAGACCATAACTGCACCCCTCCCCGACTTTGAGGTAAAACCGGGGGATGTTGTAATTATTGAGGCATCGCTGAATCAGGGATTCTATGCAGTAATTCTTGCATATTGTCTGCCGGTGGTTCTTATCATAGCCATTATTGTTACAGGAAATATTGCAGGATGGAGCGAGACCACATCGGCTCTCGCCTCTATTATTGCATTAATTCCATACTTTTTTGTTTTATACCTGCTTAGGGATAAAATAGGAAAGCGAATATCATTCAAAATAACGACAAGAAAATAAATTGTTATATTTATGAATATCTTATTAATCACTATCATTTCGTTATGTGCCATTGGAGTTCTTTCGGCCATAATCCTCTTTTTGGTTGCCAAAAAGTTCAAAGTGGAGGAGGATCCAAGAATCGACACAGTATGCGAATTGCTCCCGGGTGCCAATTGTGGCGGTTGCGGATTCCCTGGTTGTAGAGGATTGGCAGAAGCTGCAGTTAAAGCTGACACTTTGGACGGGATTATGTGTCCTGTCGGTGGAGCTACGGTAATGGAGCAGATTGCAGCAGCTCTAGGTAGAGAGGTTGTAGCTCAAGCACCGAAAGTTGCCGTTGTTCGATGCAACGGAAGTTGTTCAAACCGTCCTCGCACAAGCAAGTTCGATGGTGCACGTTCATGTGCTATCATGGCTTCTGTTTATGGAGGAGAGACCGACTGTTCATACGGTTGCCTGGGATGTGGAGATTGCGTTAGCGCATGTCAATTCGGAGCAATTGCAATGAACCCGGAGACAGGCTTGCCTGTTGTTGATGATGAGAAGTGTGTAGCCTGCGGTGCCTGCGTCAAGGCGTGTCCAAAGATGGTTATTGAGCTTCGCAACAAGGGTCCAAAGAACAGACGTCTGTACGTAAGTTGTATCAACAAGGACAAGGGCGGTATTGCCCGTAAGGCTTGTTCTGCAGCATGTATCGGATGTAGCAAGTGTGTTAAAGAGTGTGCTTTCGACGCTATTAAGGTTGAGAACAATGTCGCTTACATTGATTTCAATAAGTGTAAATTGTGTCGCAAGTGTGCAGCAGTTTGTCCTACCGGCGCAATTAAGTTGGTTAATCTGGCACCACTGCCACCAACCCCTCCGGCTCCAAAGGCAGCTCCTGCTCAACCTGCAGAGAAACCGGCAGCGAATTAATTGTGTAACTATTAATACTTACTATCGTGTTAAAGAGTTTCAAAATTGGAGGAGTTCATCCCCCCGAGAATAAATATACAGCGGGTTGTGCAATACAGGTATTGCCAACTCCTGACAAGGTAATCATTCCGCTAAGTCAGCACATTGGAGCACCTGCTACTGCTATCGTTCAAAAGGGTGATAAGGTAAAGGCAGGCCAGGTGATTGCTACTGCAGGCGGATTCGTTTCTGCAAATGTTCATAGTTCTGTTTCAGGAACTGTGCTTGACGTTGCTCCTGTTAAGGATGCAGCCGGCCTTTTGAAACCTGCTATCACTATCCAGGTAGAGGGTGAAGAGTGGGCTGACGAGGTTGTAAAGACCACAAAGAATATCGATGAGTTTGAGAAGGAGGAGATTATTAAAGCTATCTCTGATGCAGGAATCGTAGGTATGGGAGGTGCAACATTCCCTACCCACGTAAAATTGTCTCCACCTCCGGGAAGCAAAGCAGAGTATTTGATCATTAATGGTGTAGAGTGTGAGCCATATCTTACAGCTGACCACCGTTTGATGCTTGAAAAGACAAACGAGATTATTGCCGGAATCAAGCTGGTAATGAAGGCTATCGGAGTTAACAAAGCAATCATCGGTATTGAGAATAACAAGCCTGATGCTATTGCAAAAATGCAGGCTGCGACAACAACAACAATGGGTATTGACGTATGTCCATTGAAAGTTCGCTACCCACAAGGAGGTGAGAAGCAGTTGATTAAGGCAACTATAGGACGTTCAGTTCCTTCAGGAGCTCTTCCTATTGCAGTTGGTGCTGTTGTTCAGAATATCGGAACTATATACGCTGTTTACGAGGCTGTTATGTTGCGTAAACCCCTTGTAGAGCGTGTAGTAACTGTTACCGGTGAGTCATTGAAGAATCCAGGAAACTTCCTTTGTAAGGTTGGAACCCCTATCTCTAAGCTTATTGAGGCTGCCGGAGGTCTACCTGAGGATACAGGCAAGGTTATCGGAGGAGGTCCTATGATGGGAAGAACCATGATAAATATTGACTCTCCAGTAATGAAGGGAACAAGTGGTGTATTGATTCTTCCTGAGTCTAAGTCAGCTCGCGGAGAGATGCACCCATGTATCAAGTGTGCTAAGTGCGTAAGCGCATGTCCAATGGGATTGGAGCCATACTTGCTGGCAACAATCACCGAAATGACAGGCGACTTGGAGCGTTTGGAGAAAGAGAAGATTATGGATTGTATTGAGTGCGGATGTTGTATGTACACCTGCCCTGCAAACCGTCCATTGCTTGACTATATCCGTTTGGGTAAAGGCAGAACAGGCGCTATGATACGTAACAGAAGTCAGAAAAAGTAATCAGCTAAAACAGATTAAAATATGAAGCAATTATATGTAGCGCCATCTCCACATGTTCACGGTTCCGACACCGTATCAAAGAATATGTATGGAGTTCTTATCGCATTGATTCCGGCATTTATCTGCTCGGTTATCTTCTTCGGCGTAAGTTCACTTATCGTGACACTTACATCGGTTATTGCTTGCGTTCTTTTTGAATACCTTATTCAAAAGTTCCTTTTGAAGCAGAAGCCATCTGTTTGCGATGGTTCTGCAATTCTTACCGGAGTTCTATTGGCATTCAACGTTCCTTCTAATCTTCCTATCTGGATTATTATGATTGGAGCTTTGGTGGCTATCGGAATTGGCAAGATGACTTTCGGAGGATTAGGAAGCAATATCTTCAACCCAGCATTGGTTGGACGTGTATTCCTGTTGATCTCATTCCCTGTTCAGATGACCACATGGCCAAAGCCAATGGGATTTGATACCTCGTACGTAGATGCAGAGACAGGAGCAACTGCTCTGAGCATATTGAAAGAGGGCCTGATGGGAGGCAAATCAATCTCTGAGCTTCAAGCTTCACTTCCTCAAGTAAATGATATGTTGCTTGGAAATATGGGAGGTAGCTTAGGAGAGGTTGCAGCTTTGGCATTGATTCTTGGATTGGTATGGATGCTTATCAAGAGAATCATCACATGGCATATCCCTGTATCTATCATCGCAACAGTATTTATCTTCTCAGGAATTTTATATTTGTGTAACCCTGAGCAGTATATCTGTCCGGTATTCCACTTATTGAGCGGAGGTCTTTTGCTTGGAGCTATCTTTATGGCAACCGACTATGTAACCTCGCCTATGACCAAGAAGGGAATGCTTATCTACGGTGTGGGTATTGGATTGTTAACAGTTATTATCCGTGATTTCGGTGCCTTCCCAGAGGGAATGTCATTCGCTATCCTGATAATGAATGCTGTTACTCCATTGATTAACCGTTACTGTAAACCAGAGCGTTTCGCATAATGTCTGACCTGTAAATTGGAAAAAAATGGGAAAGAAAGTTGAATCAAGTTTTGTAAATATGGTGGTAGTGTTGTTTACCATAACACTTATCGCCGCTGCGGCTGTGGGATATGTATTCACTCTTACTGAGAGTACTATTGCACAAGCTAACGCGCAGAAAGAGTCAGATGCTATCAAGAATGTAATACCTGTTGAGTTTGCAGACATAACCTCGGAGAAGGTTGCTGTTGGTGCAGATACTGTTGAGGTATTCTATGCTAAAAATGGCAACCAGATTGTTGGAACTGCTGTAAAGAGTTTTACTAACTCAGGCTTTAATGGATATATCAGCATAATGGTTGGTTTCGACACTAAGGGTACTATTACCGGATACTCTGTTTTGTCTCAAGGCGAGACCCCTGGATTGGGTTCTAAGATGGTTGATTGGTTTACCGAGAGTGGCAAAGGAAATATCATTGGAAAGAATCCTGGAGATAAGGGAATCTCTGTTAAGAAAGATGGAGGAGAAATTGATGCAATTACAGCAGCAACTATCTCATCTCGCGCGTTCTGCGACGCAGTTAACCGCGCAGCTCAAGCTCTTGGTGGCGTAAGCGCATGGAGCGGAGCAACTCCAACAAACGAGCAATCGGTAGAGAGTGAGAATAACGAGCAGGTTGAACCAGTAAAAGAGTAAAAGAGATGAGTAAATTTGGTATCATACTTAACGGTCTGATTAAAGAGAATCCGACCTTTGTATTGGTGTTGGGAATGTGCCCGACATTGGCGGTAACCAGCTCTGCAACCAACGGATTGGGAATGGGATTGGCAACAACATTCGTGTTGATTATGTCAAACCTTGTTATCTCGCTTATCGCAGGTTTTATTCCTGACAAGGTACGTATCCCATCATTCATTGTAGTTATTGCTGCTTTCGTAACAATTGTTCAGTTATTGATGCAAGCATATCTTCCTGCTTTGAACGATGCTTTGGGACTGTTTATTCCATTGATTGTAGTAAACTGTATTGTACTTGGACGTGCTGAGGCATTTGCATGTAAAAACAACGCTGTTGACTCTATACTTGACGGAATCGGTATGGGTCTTGGTTTTACATTTGCTTTGACCCTTCTTGGTGCAATCAGAGAGTTGCTTGGTAGCGGTAAAGTATTCAATATGACAATTTTCCCAGAGGAGTATGGAACACTTGTGTTTGTATTGGCTCCGGGAGCATTCATTGTATTGGGATACTTGATTGCAATTGTTAACCGTATAAGAAAAGTATAAACAGCTAAAAGTTTGAATTATGGAGTATATTTTACTTTTCATTGCAGCGGTATTTGTTAATAACGTAGTACTGTCACAATTCTTGGGAATCTGCCCATTTTTGGGAGTTTCTAAAAAGATATCTACCGCAATAGGTATGACAGGAGCTGTTACATTCGTAATTATCCTGGCTACCATTGTTACATATCTCATCCAAAAGTCAATTCTTGATCCATTCAACATTGGCTTTATGCAGACCATTGTCTTTATTTTGGTTATTGCAGCTCTTGTACAGATGGTTGAGATTATCCTTAAGAAGGTTAGCCCTTCACTATATCAGGCATTGGGAGTATTCCTTCCATTGATTACCACCAACTGCTGCGTATTGGGAGTTGCTATCCAGGTTATCCAGAAGGATTTCACATTGCTTGAGTCTGTTGTATATTCTGGTTCTATTGCAATTGGATTCGGATTGGCATTGACATTGTTCGCAGGTATCCGCGAGCAGTTAGAGTTGGTTCGTATTCCAAAGGGAATGCAGGGAACTCCTATCGCTTTAGTTGTTGCCGGACTATTGGCACTGGCATTCATGGGATTCCAGGGAATTTGCTAATTAACAGGCAAAAATAGAGATGCAAGAGTGACTTTGTTAAAAGTCGCTCTTGTTGTATATATTCATACCTCTTGTACAATCAGCTAAATTATCGTACTTTTGCGGTATGGTAAATATGGAAAAATACTTGCAGCACCCTATATTTAAGGTGGTATCGGAACTGGCTAACGAAATGGAGACACAAGCCTTTGTGATTGGCGGTTACGTGCGCGATTTAATATTGGTCAGACCATCCGATGATATTGATATCGTGGTGCTTGACAATGGCATTGAGTTGGCACAAAAGGCAGCCGAGAAGATGGGTTGCAAGGGAATCTCTATATTTAAACACTTTGGCACTGCGATGTTCAAAAGTCATGGTGTTGAGTTGGAGTTTGTAGGAGCAAGAAAGGAGTCATATAGCAAGGATTCAAGAAATCCTGTCGTTGAGCCAGGCACTCTTGATGATGACCAGAAACGCCGCGACTTTACAATCAACGCATTGGCAATTTCCCTAAACAAAGATTCATACGGAGAGTTGGTTGATCCATTCAGAGGATTGGAGCACCTTGATGAAAGAGTTATAAAAACTCCGTTAGACCCGGATATTACCTTTAGCGATGATCCGCTAAGAATGTTCCGCGCCATCCGTTTTGCCACACAGTTGAATTTCCACATTGCCCCTGAAACTTTCGAGGCTATAAAACGCAATGCCGATAGGATTAAGATTCTCTCTATGGAGCGAATGACTACCGAGTTTAACAAGATAATGGCCTCGCCCGAACCATCAAAAGGCATATATCTTATGGACGATGCAGGGCTATTGGAGATATATTTTCCGGAACTTGCAGCTCTTAAAGGGCGCGAAAGCGTAAACGGAGTTCTGCATAAGGAGGTATTTAACCACACTATGACAGTTCTTGACAGAGTTGCACTGCACACCGACGACCTTTGGGTTCGCTGGGCTACTCTGCTCCATGATATTGGTAAACCCTCCACAAAACGCTATGTAGAGGGGCAAGGATGGACATTCTATGGCCATAATGTTGTAGGCGCAAGAATGGTTCCAAAGATATTCAACCGCCTAAAACTCCCCCAAAACGAGAAGATGAAGCAGGTGGTAAAGCTGGTCGATTTGCACATGCGCCCGATTGTACTTTCCGAGGACGAGGTTACCGACTCGGCAGTTCGCAGACTTCTTTTCGAGGCAGGCGATGATATTGAGAATGTAATGATTCTTGCCGAAGCTGATATCACCTCAAAACAGGAGGCACGTGTAAAGCGCTACCTTGAAAACTACAAGATTGTGCGTCAAAAACTTAAAGAGGTTGAGGAGAAGGACTCTATACGTAATTTCCAACCACCAATCGATGGTTCTGAAATTATGCGAACCTTTAATCTTGAACCATGCTATATGGTAGGCGAAATAAAGTCATTAATCAAAGACGCCATTCTTGACGGAGAGATTAGTAATAATTATGAAGAGGCATATAACTTTATGGTTAAAGTTGCCAGGGAGCGAGGGCTTACTCCTATTGAGTAAGCAAACTCACTCATAAACTATATCTTAGTAGGATCGGGCGTAGGAACAACCACATTCAGAACTCTCGGAATCACACGTATATTCAACGGAGATTTCATAAACATCGGTTCTCCGTCAATATGCACGGTATTGATTCGTCCCTCTATCTTCACCTCTCTGCAGTGGAACATTCTAAAAGCCTGAGTCTTCTCATTATTCTCCATAAACAGATGACGTGTATAGTCCAATCCTATTAAAAGAACATTATTCACCTTATCAATAATGCAGAGCTCCATCTGTCCGTCCTGAACTGATGCTCGCGGAGCAATTATAAAATTGCTTCCATACTGTTCTGTATTGGCAAAACTCAAAAGGAAAGCCTTAATACTCATTTCACGTCCGTCGATGGTTAGTTTATAGGAGTGTGAGCGATATTTAAAGAATTGCGTAATTGCTGCCCATATATACGAAAATACTCCTTTTACCTTGGTTTTCGACGCGACATGGGCTACCAGCGCATCAAAACCTATTCCACTTACATTAAATGAGTACCGACCATTAACCTCCATTATATCCACTTTATCAACAACTCCCGAAAGCAGTTGTCTCAAAGCATTCCGAAGGCGCATTGAGTACCCCAGATGACGCGCAAAGCCATTGCCTCGTCCCATTGGGATTACACCCAAAGCGACATCTGTTCCGACCAATGCCGACGCAACGTCATTAACGGTACCATCGCCACCAACCGCAACAATCACACCATATTTACCACTTTCAACTCCCTTTTGCGCTAATTCGAAGGCATGACGACGACGTTGAGTCATAGCAACATCAAACTCAACATTGCGATATTGTGGAATTTTCGACAGAACATTGGCAAACTCGCCACCATTATGCCATCCCGAATGGGGATTTACTATAAAAAGTATTCTTGATCTTAATTGCATTATTACTACTCTCGATTTTTTGTATCAATACAGATAGTCACAGGACCATCGTTTATCAGAGCGACCTTCATATCTGCTCCAAAAACTCCTGTTGGAATATTACGTCCCAACTTATCAGACAAAGTCTTGACAAAGCGTTCATATACTGGGATTGCAATTTCGGGCGAGGCTGCATTTATATATGAGGGGCGATTCCCTCGCTTAGTCATTGCCATTAATGTAAACTGGCTTACAGCAAGTATCTCGCCATTGATATCCTTTACAGAGAGGTTCATAACATCATTCTCATCAGCAAAAACTCTGAGATTAACTATCTTGTTGCATAACCACTCTATATCCTCGTCACCATCCTGCTCACAAATTCCAACCAATACCAACAATCCACACCCTATAGAGGAGTATACTTCCCCCTCAATAGTAACACTGGCTTCTGAAACTCTTTGAATTACTACTCTCATTATTTTAACAACTTAAACTGACTTGGAGAGAAACCTGTATGCTGTTTGAAATATTTTCCAAAAAATGATTGGGTGTCAAAATTAAGACTATATGCAATCTCCTGTATATTCATATTTGAAAACTTAAGCAGATTCTTTGCTTCGATAATCACGTACGAATCAATCCACTCCGCAGCTGTTCTGCCACTTATATCCTTAATCAGCGCTGAGAGATACTTTGGCGTAATATGTAATTGATCCGCATAAAATTTTACACTTCTCTCTTTACGATAGTGCAGTAACAACTGTTGCGTAAACTCTGCGAATATCAGCTCCTTACGACTCTTTGCTTTATCTGTGCTCAACTCTTCCTGGATCTGCTCACGAATCAGGTTACCTCCGGCATAGAGAAGCGACGTTGCCAGTGTATCCAAAATTTTAGCTTTGAACGAGGACTCTCCCGTTCCAACCGCCCACGATAATAGCGAGAAATAGTGGTCAAATATACTCTCGTCCACTTTGTCCAGTTTTACTATAGGGAACTTTTTTGTCTTAATAAACAACGGAATGACCTGATGCATATCAAGACGAATATTCCTTATAAAGGAGTCCGAAGTCAGAATAAACGAAGCTGCATAATCGGGACTCTGTCGCACAATATGTATTATATCATCAGGGAACGTTACAATTACCATTCTCTCACTAATTCTATATTCATATTGATTAACAGATATAGTCATCACACCCTTACGACATATCAGGAAAGCAAATCCCTTTAAACGGAAGGGCGGACGCATAAAAATCTCTATCTGACTAGAATCATTACACAACACCACATGATTCTCATACCCAGGCACATTAGGATATCGTTCTCTAATAGTTGCCACGTCAAAAACCGGAATTCCCTCTACTCTATCCATAGTCAAATTCTTTATTGGCAAAGATAATAATTTAAGATTGATTTTGTTTGACCTACTTTCTCAAATAAGCACGAAAAAAAAATTACACAACTTCTAATATTTTTGTATCTTTGTCAAAAGATCATTTTAGTATAAAGAAGCAATATTATGGTTAAAAATTTCTTCGTAGCTATTGTAACAATAATCCTGTTAGCTATTACATCGTGCGGGAATAACTCAATATTGACAGAAGTCCCAAGCGTAAACTACTCTCTCACATTTCCGAATGCCGAGGATCACTACATCAATGTAGAGTTAAAGATTGGCAACATTCAAGATACCGTTATTGATTTAAGAATGCCGGTATGGGCTACAGGATACTACATTATTCTTGATTCGCCTAAACACCTGACCGACTTCTCTGCCACCGATGCAAATGGGAACCCTCTAAAATGGACTAAACCACTGAAGAACAGCTGGCTTGTAAAAAATGGCACTGCCAATGAGATTGTGGTAAAATACAGAATCTTTGCCAACAATAAATCTGTAGGCGAGGCCAATGTTGATGCCGAAAGAGCCTTTCTTGCAACAAACGAGGTGTTTCTGTTCATAAATGACAAAATCAACACTCCATCAACCATTAAAATTACTCCATGGCATGGCTGGAGCAAAATCAGTACCGGTCTGAAGAGAGTTGCAGATGAAACAAACACCTTCTATGCAAAGGATTTTGATGTACTATTTGACTCTCCTATATACATTGGCAACCAAATGTCCATCAATTTCCGTCATGAGGATAAAGATTTTGAGATTTGCGTTGCTCGTCCACAAGGACTTGACACTGCACGTTTTGTTGCCGATTTCAAAAAGATTGTAACCGCTGCAAAAGATATTATCGGCGATATTCCATATAACAACTACACACTGATAATGATGGAGCCGGGAGGCGGAGGATTGGAGCACACCAATTCACAAGCCATATTTACCGACAGCGATTTATCTTTTCCAAATCCCGGAGCATACAACAACTTTATGAACTTTGTTGCTCACGAATATTTCCACCTATACAACGTAAAGACTATTCGCCCTATCGAGTTGGGCCCATTCAACTATAATGGCGAGTGCTATACTGAATCATTGTGGGTATCAGAGGGATTGACCTGTTTCTATGAGAATGTCCTTATGAAAATGGCAGGGTTGTCTGACGCACGAACAATTCTAAATTACGTTACTGACAATTTGAAAGCCTACGAACCATACCAGGGCAAGAAGCGCATGTCCCTTGCACAGTCAAGTACAGATATCTGGTTGAATTTCTTCAACCGCGATGCAAACGGACAGGATGTAAGAATCTCATACTACACCAAAGGCCCCGTTATCGGACTGTTGCTTGATATAGCCATTCGTCAGGCATCGGATAACCGATACTCTTGCGACGATGTAATGCGTGCTCTATATAACCGTTACTACAAAGATGCCGGACGAGGTTTCACTCCGGAAGAGTTCTGGAGTATTTGCGAGGAGTATAGCGGCTCAGACCTCTGCGAAATCAAGAGTTACGTCTATACGACCTGTGATGTTGACTACGAAAAATACTTCAACTACGCCGGTTTAACAATGAATAGAGAGACATACAGAATAGATACATTAGCTGAAACCTCGCCCGAACAAAAGGCTATTCGCAAAGCAATTATCGGAGAGTAAACCATTGGAACATTATGGAGAATCAAAGAGAGAGACGCGAATGGATTAAAATCGTAGGAGCTACCGAGAATAATCTGAAGAATGTATCACTGGAGCTTCCAAAAGGGAAGATTGTTCTCTTTACGGGAGTTTCCGGTTCAGGGAAATCGTCGCTATGTATCGATACCCTCGCAGCCGAGAGCAGACGCGAGCTAAATAGTACATTCCCCAGTTTCGTTCAACAATTTCTGCCACACTATGGCCGTCCAAACGTTGAGCGAATTGAGAATCTGCCTGTTACCATAGTGATAGACCAAAAGAAACCTGCTGCAAACAACCGCTCTACAGTAGGAACATATACCGATATAGCTCCACTTATCCGACTGCTCTACTCGCGAATTGGCGAGCCATTTATTGGCTACTCCGATAGTTTTTCATATAACCACCCCTCGGGAAAGTGCCCGAAATGCGATGGTATTGGAACCGTTACCGACCTGGATATTCACAAACTGGTCGATTTCAACAAGTGCCTTAATGACGAGGATGTAATTCACTTCCCTACATTTACAACAGGGGCATGGCGCTGGAAAAGATATGCATATAGCGGTCTGTTCGATCTTAATAAAAAGATTAAAGATTACTCGGACGAGGAGTTGCAACTCTTTCTATACTCGTCACAAATCAGATTGAAGAATCCTCCCTCAAATTGGCCCAAATCTGCAAAGTTCGAGGGTATGTACCCAAGAATGTACCGCAGTATCATTACAACCAAAGAGGGTAAACGCCAAAAAAAAGTTCTTGATACAATGATCTCAACCTTTACCTGCCCCGAGTGTAAAGGTACAAGGGTAAATGAGAGGGTTCGCAGCTGCAAAATCAATGGCTAGAATCTGGCAGACGCGATGGAGATGCCAATTCCTCAGCTGATTGATTTTATCACAGCCATTGAGAATCCTTTGGCAAAAGATATTCGCAAAGAGGTATTGAAAAGACTCAATGCCCTAAAGGAGATTGGATTGGGATATCTGTCTCTAAGCAGAAGCACCGATACCCTATCGGGCGGTGAAGCTCAACGTATCAAAATTGCCAAATATATCAACTCCGCCCTAACCGATATGATGTATGTGCTTGATGAGCCGAGTGTCGGTCTTCACGCCAAAGATATATCGAGGTTGAAAAAATCGTTGCTGAAATTACGTGACCATGGCAACACCATCATGATTGTAGAGCACCACCGCGAAATTATTGAGATGGCAGACTATGTGGTTGATATGGGCCCATTGGCAGGCGATGCCGGAGGAGAGGTGATGTATGCCGGTCCATTTAATGGTCTGAAAGAGAGCGACACCATTACCGGAGAGATGCTCCGCACAACATATAGATTTAAAGAGAGTTTCCGCAAACCTAAGAAGTTTATCAAACTGGAAAACGCAACTCTGCACAACCTGAAAGGGTTTGATGTTGATCTGCCTATAGGGGTAATAACTGTTATTGCCGGAGTTTCAGGCTCAGGAAAGAGTTCATTAATGGAACACTTTATAAGGAGCTATGACAAACCCATTATATCTATCCGCCAGAAAGATATTGGCATAAATGTACGCTCAACACCTGCCACCTATCTTGATATTGCCGACCCTATCCGCAAACTCTTTGCACAGGCAAACAAGAGCAACATGGCACTATTCTCGTTTAACTCAAAGGGAGGGTGTCCGGCATGTGGAGGAAAAGGGGTAATTGTTTCAGAGATGGCCTTTATGGAGTCGATTGAAACGGTGTGTGATGTTTGTCACGGAGATAGATACAACCACAACGTACTTTCATATCTCTACAAAGGCAAAAACATTGCCCAAGTGATGAAGATGACTGTCGATGAAGCGTGCAACTTCTTCTCCGACGCTCCGTTTCTTCCAAAATTACAGGCAATGGCAGAGGTTGGATTGGGGTACCTGCATCTGAATCAATCAATAAGCACCCTGTCAGGCGGAGAGTTACAAAGAGTTAAACTATCGAGCCAACTTAACGAAAAAGGTGCTATATTTGTAATCGATGAACCGACCAATGGTTTACACATAAACGACGTGAATAAACTGTTGACTCTCTTCAACAAAATGGTTGACAATGGCAACTCCCTTTTCCTCATCGAACATAGCGAGGAGATTATAAAAAGTGCCGATTACATCATTGAGTTGGGCCCCGGAGCAGGTATGGATGGAGGAGATTTACTATTTGCCGGAACTCCTGCCGAGATGCTGAAATCAGAGAGATCAATAACAAAGAATTATATAAATTAAATAGATAAAACAGAAGAGTATGAAGATTGGAACTACATTATCGCCCATCGGAAAGAAGGCACTTCTATGCGGCTCCGGAGAGTTAGGAAAAGAGGTTACCATTGAACTGCAACGTTACGGCGTTGAGGTTATTGCGTTGGATAAATATCCAAATGCGCCTGCCATGCAGGTTGCTCACAAGAGCTACGTTGTATCAATGCTTGACGGCGCTCGTCTGAGAGAGATTATCACTGCAGAGAAGCCTGACTTCATCATTCCCGAGATTGAGGCAATTGCAACCGATACATTGGTAGAGCTTGAGAAAGAGGGCTACAATGTAATCCCAACCGCACGTGCAACAAAGCTCACCATGAACCGCGAGGGTATTCGTCGTTTGGCAGCTGAGGAGCTTGGCTTGCCAACATCAAGATATAAATTTGCCGAGACCAAAGAGGAGTTTATGGCAGCGGTTCAAGAGATTGGAATTCCATGTGTTGTAAAGCCAATCATGAGCTCGTCAGGACATGGCCAAAGCACAGTTAAGTGCGAGGCTGACATTGAGAAGGCTTGGCAGATATCACAAGAGGGTGGACGTGCAGGAGCAGGAAGAGTAATTGTTGAGGGTTTTGTTGATTTCGACTACGAGATTACCCTATTGACAGTTCGCCACATTGGCGGCACATCGTTCCTAAACCCAATCGGACACTACCAGAAAGATGGTGACTATCGTGAGTCATGGCAGCCACAGGCAATGTCTCCGGTTGCTATTGAGAAGGCACAACATATTGCAAAAGAGATTACCGGAGCTCTTGGTGGTCGCGGAATCTTTGGTGTAGAGATGTTTATCAAGGGAGAAGAGGTAATCTTCAGCGAGGTATCTCCTCGTCCACATGACACCGGTATGGTAACTATGATTTCACAGGATTTGTCACAGTTCGCTATCCACGCCCGCGCAATTCTTGGCTTACCTATTCCAAACATTGCATTCCACGGCCCATCGGCATCGAGAGCCGTTGTAGTTGAGGGCGATACAAACCGAGTAGAGTTTGGCAACCTTGAGAATGTATTGGCAGAGCCTGATACTCAGATGCGTATCTTCGGAAAGCCAGAAGTTGTAGGTCATCGCCGATTGGCAGTTCTTCTTGCACGCGACAATAGCGTTGAGGATGCTCGCGCTAAGACCGGACGTATGATTGATGCCTTGACCATTGACGTTCTTCCACGCGAATAATATCAAATTCACTATATAAAAATGCCGTAACACCTAACCTGGTATTACGGCATTTTTTTACTCTTGACCGAAACTCTTCTCAAGTCGTTTATACTCCTTTTCTGTAATAGGGATTACCGTTCCGTGGCGCGGATGAAAATCCATGCTGATCTCATTATCGATAACCTTGAAATTCATCAAATCGGTTGATTCTGTAAATTGATAAGTGCCTCGCATATACACGTCATACATAAGAATATACTTATCACTTCCAATCAACTTAAAGGTACCTGCCCCCTCAACAGCATCGGTTGTCTGTTGCTTATAATCAGGATACTCTGTCCACTCGCCGCTTGTCAAACTCTTTGTTGTGGCAAGCTTAATACCATTTCCATGTCCTTCGGTCTTATAGAACATATAGAAAGTTCCATCTTTATAGACGATATCACCATCTATACAGCTCTTCCCGTTTTCAGGCAAAAAGAGAGGTTTCGGCTCACCCTCCAAATCGGTAAAATCCTCATTGGCATACGCATAGTAGATAATATCGGGACCATTACCATGCTTCATTGACCAATAAACCATATACTTACCCTCATTGGCATCATAAACGGTTTGTGGAGCCCAAACACGCTTCAAACGCTCCTGTCCCGGGTACTTTTTCTGCATATTGATAACCGAATGTTCCCAACTAATCAAATCTTTCGATTTAAGCATAACCATGGCGCGATTTGAGTCCCATCCATTATCCGAAACCATATCGGTAACCACCATATAGAACCACTTGCCGTCCTGGCTTCTCAAGATATGCGGATCACGCACACCTCCGGTAGAGCTGATTATCTTAGAGTCTAAAACCGGCTTGCCATCATTCAGCTTTTTAAAATTATACCCATCCTGACTCAGAGCATAACAAACCGCCTCCTGACTGATATGGTTACCTGTAAAATAGACAAACAGATAACCTGCCATATCTTTATCAGACGAATTTTTAGGCGAGGCCACAACATTGCCAACTCCCAGCAACATTACAGCAAGAATCAAAGCGTATCTCATTACCAATATTTATTATAACTCTGCGAAGATAATGAATATTAAATAAAAAAAGGACAGAGAGGTAAAAAATACCATCTCTGTCCATAGTTTCGAGGTAACCAGAGTTTCACAACTGTAGCACCCCGACGGGTTTACCACTATGCACTCTTATAGATTTTTGCAGTCAGGGGGTGATAATCAAGTTCTGCATACGAATAAGCCTGCATTGCTACAAACTCATCATTATCTGCAGTAAATACCATCACTGCAACTGCAGAGATTGGATACTGCTGAACATTACGCAAAGCCTTTATATCTCCCTTATTCACCAAATCTGTTACCAATTTTGTCTGTTCCTTTGAGAACGACATCTCGGTATACTTCAATGGCTTATTTGTTCGAGTATAATAGGGTAAACCACGTCTATTACACAAACGAACCACTAAAAATATCAATCCTATCAGCAGCAGTGAAACTCCTGCCAGCAATGCTGTATACCGAAGAGCCTCGGCACTGCCACTCATCATTTTAACTCCGGCAAACAATATTGCCCCACCAGCCAACAACGATACTATCGGAATTAGCACACTCTGTTTTCCACGAACCACCTCATTTGGAAAGGCTACATATAGTTCGTCAATGAACTTCTCCTTATTCATCTTCTAAATTTTAAAAATTAAATCCTCTAAAAATATTATTGCCAATCCGGCCACATAGCCCAGAAATGCCAATAATGTTATGTTTTTGAAATACCAACCGAAATTGATCTTCTCCAATCCCATTGCAACAACACCTGCAGCCGAGCCGATAATAAGCATACTTCCTCCAACACCGGCACAATATGCCAAAAGTTGCCAGAATGGTCCATCCTGAACAAAATTCATCAGGTAAGCACTATCTGCCACCCCAGTCAAAGTTACAGGATCAACTACAGGATACATTCCCATACATGCTGCCACCAAAGGCACATTATCAACAATTGAAGAGATTACTCCTATCGAACCCACAATAGCATATACATTGTGTAGCGAGCCATCAAGCAGCTCTGCCAAGCGGCTCAAAATTCCGGTATATTGAAGTGCAGAGACCGCCATCAGGATTCCAAAGAAAAAGAGTATTGTTGACATATCAATCTTGCGAAGAACCCTGACTACACGATTCTTTCTACGCTCATCAATATGCGTTTTGTGGTTATATGCACAATCGGTAACTATCCATATAACTCCCAGTGACAGCAAGGCACTCATATATGGAGGCAAACCAACAAATGTTTTCAGAATTGGCACAGACAAAAGTCCCATAACTCCAAGCACCAGAACAGATATTCTGAATCTCTTTCCAACTACAGTCTCGTGAGCATATACCGTATGATTGATTCTCTTACACTCCATATCTGTTCCGCGCAATCGCATTGAGACAAATGCCGCAGGAACTACCACCGAAACAATACAGGGCACTATTAGATAACTAACTAATGGAAGCGAGGTAACATTTTCCTTCATCCATAACATAAGAGTTGTTACATCTCCTATGGGCGACCACGCTCCTCCGCTATTTGCAGCAATAACAATCATACTTGCAAATAGCATCACATCCTTTCTTTCACTCAACAACTTTCTTAACAACACAATCATAATTATTGTAGTTGTCATGTTATCCAGAACTGCAGACATAAAGAATGTGATAAAGACCAAAACCCACAACAAGGCTATCTTGTTACGACAGGTAATCCTTTTTGTAATAACATCAAACCCATCATGTCGGTCAATCAAATCAACAATGGTCATTGCTCCAATAAGGAAAAGCAGAATCTCGGCAGTATCGCCCAAATGCGAAATAATCGCCTCAGAAACCAAAGAATGGTCACCATTGACCAGAACGATACTCCATAGCACTCCACACATTATTAGTGCAAATGCTGCCTTATTGATACCAAGATGTCCCTCCAGCACTATCAGCAAATAGCCGACAATGAAGGTAATAATTAAAATTGAATCCATTATTTTCTCAATAAATTATACATCGCTATTACCCTCTTCTTCAAGAGGGTACACTAATATATACGCAACAAAAATCTATTGAGATACTAAATCAGAATTCTTCTCTGCTCATAAATATAATAATCTATGGCATAAGAGAAATTATAATGAGGTGAACTACTCCCCAGAAACTTAGATGATTTTACCTGAATTCCCAATGGGACCAACTCAGATATTATGGGGATTATAGTATTTAATCTGAATTTTCCTAATGCACGACAATAGGTTGATGAGACAACAACTGACGATCCTCCCGAATATGTTACAGGGATCTCTACAGGCATCTCTAAAATCTGTTGTTGGGTTATACACTGCTCCATATCATGCAGGGTAGCGACCTCACAGTCACTACCTTGTTCTATTGGCAGGGCGCTGTATGACATCAACACACCCCCCAATACAACACACAATATGGTCAATAACCTCTTCATTCTGCAAGTTTATGAAAAAATTTCTCTAAAACTAAATCAAAAATGACTACTTCCGTCAAAACAGTGGGTACATACCTTACATTTTGGCAATCCGATTGCATCAACCAACGCCTCCAACGTATTAAACTTAAGTGACGACAATCCGAAACGTTCGCAAATGATACTTACCATCTTCTCATACTCTGGTGTCCCTGCTGTTGAATATTTGTCAAGATTTTTATTCTCGTCTCCCTCCAACTCCTTGATTATTCTACGCGTAATTAACTCTAATGGAGTCTTTTGAGCTGTAAAACCTATAAAAGGACAAGAGTAGACAATTGGCGGACATGCAATACGAATATGTACCTCCTTAGCACCACAAGCATATAACTCCTTAACATTATCACGCAACTGAGTTCCACGTACAATAGAGTCGTCGCAGAACAGAAGTCTCTTATCCTTTAACATCTTGGCATTCGGAATTAACTTCATTTTAGCAACCAAAGCTCTTAACTCTTGATTGCTTGGAGTAAAACTTCTTGGCCAAGTCGGTGTATATTTCGAAACTGCACGATGATATGGGACTCCCATACCTTGAGAGTATCCTAAGGCCATACCTACCCCTGAATCAGGAATTCCACATACACAATCTACCTCATAGGTATCCTCACGTCCCATCCTCTCTCCACACGAGAAACGTACATCCTCAACATTCTTACCCTCATAGAATGATGTCGGGAATCCATAATACACCCAAAGGAAAGAACAAATTTGCATCTCTTCGTTGGGTTTACGCATCTGTTCTATCCCGTCAGCACGAAGACGAACTATCTCACCTGGACCGATAAAATAGTCAACTTCATAACCCAGATTCGGAAAACTGGTAGATTCACTTGAAACAGCATAAGCTCCCTCCTTCTTTCCTACAACTATTGGAGTTCTGCCTAATTTATCTCTGGCTATTATAATTCCATCTTCTGTAAGGAGGAGCATTGAACATGAGCCCTTTATATGACTAAATACATTCTCAATACCATCAACGAATGTTTTACCCTGGATTATAAGAAGCGCTAACAGCTCAGTCTGGTTTGTTCTGCCGGAACTCAACTCGGCAAAGTGCATATTTTTATCAAGAAGTTCCTTCTCTATCTCCTCCATATTTACAATCTTAGCAACTGTAACTATGGCAAAACGTCCTAAGTGTGAATTTAGGACAATTGGCTGAGGATCTGTATCACTTATTACTCCGATACCCGCTTCTCCACTAAATTGATCTAATTCATCCTCAAATTTGGAGCGGAAGTAACTACTTTCCAAATTATGAATAGAACGCGAGAATGCACTTGTCTCGGTGTTAAAAGTTGCCATACCGCCTCGCTTGGTTCCCAAGTGAGAATTGTAATCAGTACCATAGAACAAATCAGGAACACAACTGCCCTCCTTTCTTATTGTTCCGAAGAAACCTCCCATAAATTTTCCTTTTAGTTAATACTTTTTTTGCAGTGCAAAGATAGAAATAATCATAAATCATAGGGCACATCGCTCAAATAAATTTTGTACCCTTTTATGCTTCCCGGAGCACCCTCCTCTACTCTAGGCAGATAGTGGAATCCAGAAAGTTCCTGACTTACACCCAAATCAATGACAATTCGATATGGCAACACACCCCTGCGTTCACTGCTCCAATAGGTAGATTCCTGAAGATCAAAAATCTTATCGGCAGTTCTGTTACCTCGGAATGTATCCTCGCTATCTGCATATAATACCACCCATGGCTCACGACTTACACGTTTCCCATCCTTATCAACCATATACCACTCAGCAATACTTGCCACCGACTCTCCGCTATGAGTAGAGAGTGCCTCTATGCATAGGTAACGTCCCTTTATAGGTGTATCAAAACTTATCTCCTGCCATCCGTTACCGGCAGCAAATTTGCCCTCTTTAATCGGAGTAACTCCAGCCAAATCAAGGTTTTGGCCCTCAACTCTATGCTTTCTTGGAGCCGAGATATTGAGTTTATCAATTTCGTGCGTAGCCAAGCCCTCGCACACAGCCTTTTCAGGACCAACAATATCTACTACAACAATCTCATTTTTACCCTTCTTCAACCAGCATCCAGGGACATATAGAGTTTGTTGTGGTCCTATCTTCCAGAATCTACCAATTGGATAACCATTTATGTATAGTTGGCCTTTACCCCAACTCGCCATATTGATAAAGGTGTCGCCCACTTTTTTTAAATTAAAAGTTCCGTAATAGTATCCCGGTCCCAAGGCTGACTTAGAGTTTTTATACTCCTCTCTGTATGTTTCCCCTACAAAAATATGTAATTGTTTAGGTATTTTACTAAACACTCGGTCAAGCTGGGTTTTATAGTCATCGGGCAGATTATATACCATCCAATCGTCAAGACGAGTGCCATTCAATACAACACTATCGGTAATTCCCTTGAAATCCTTAATGGCACGGCCAAAATTGATTCTACCCATAGCCTCCACAAGGATATCCAATGTATCACCCTGCTTCAAAGATGGCAAGACAAGTGTATTTTCACGCACTCTTCTATCCATTGCGCCAATAAAATCGCCATTAACAAATACTTGAGCATAATCGTGTGGCTCAAATACTTGCAACAAAGATTGTCCATCAACAGCATTCACTGTAGTTCTATATAGAATTGAACCCCAACCTTGATCAAACTCCTCCATTGTCATAATGTGGTCAATTTTAACGGGCGAGGGCAGATTTTCAAACATTGGTGCAAAATAGTCCATCTCAAACTCCGGGATTGATATTATCGGCATAGGAGCCTCAGGAATTTCAGGCAATGGATTCTCACTATACTTTGCCAACATTGCCCGCAACTCATGATACTTCGGTGTTGCCAAACCATACTCATTAATAGGCGCATCGTAGTCGTACGATGTTACATCAGGAGCAAATCCGGGGCTATTGGCTCCGGCCCAGTGCCCCCAGTTACTACCTCCATGGGTCATGTATAATGAGAAAGAGATATTGTTTTGAATCATCTCCTCAAGCCCGGCAACCATCACTTTGCTGTCACGCGTCTCATGGGCTCCACCCCACTTATCAAACCATCCGCTCCAAAACTCTGAACACATCATTGGCGTATTAGGACGTAACTCTCCCAATAATCTGAACTCCTGTTTAATATTGGCTCCTGCTCCAAAGTTCACTGTCCACAATAGGTCATCAAGGGCATTACGGGTAAAGTTTGAACTCCAGTCGCACTGGAACAGAGTAACCTTATCAAATCCTGCCCCACGAATAATATCGCGTACATTGGCAATATACTCCTTATTAACTCCATACGAGCCATACTCATTCTCGACCTGAACCATAATAATTGGTCCGCCATTCTCGATGGTCAAATCGCCAAGTTGCTCACCAACCTTCTCCTCGAAGATCTTCAATCGCTCCAGGAAGTAGGGGTCATTATCGCGCAAAGAGATATCCTTTTTCTTTAATAACCACCATGGTAAACCTCCCATCTCCCACTCGGCACAAACGTATGGACCGGGACGAACAATCACATACATACCATGTTTCTGAGCCAACTTCACGAAACGACGAATATCATTGTTACCGGTAAAATCAAATTCTCCTTCACGCTGCTCGTGGATATTCCAGAAAATATACAGACATAGTGTATTCATACCAAGAGCCTTACACATCTCTATTCGGTGTTCCCAATATTGATATGGAATTCTTGGATAGTGTACCTCGGCAGCCTTGATTATGAAGGGCTTATCGTTGAGAAGAAATGTGCCCTCGCCCACTTTAAAACTCTCTTTTTTTCTACAATAACCACTTTGTGGCGCAACTATAGCCAGCAGTAGTGCCAATGCTATCAGCGATGAGATCTTTTTTATCATATTCCGGTTTTTCAATTCTAACTACAAAGATATTCATTTTATCTCCTTGATTGAACAAACTGATTGAATTAATTCGTATTTTTGCATAGTGTCATAATTTGTTTTGTTGACAATGGCACAGAAAGAGTGATAACAAACTAAAATTATACTGTTATGAAAAACTATTTCGATCTTAAAGGACATGTAGCAGTTGTTACAGGAGCATCAACAGGTTTGGGGCTTCAAATGGCTAAAGCTTTTGCTAATCAGGGTGCAAATCTTGTTCTTCTTGCAAGAAGAATGAATCTTTTGGAGCAAAATGCCAAGGAGATTTCAGAGGAGTATGGTGTAGAGGTTCTTCCTTTTGCTTGCGATATTACAAAGACCGAGAATGTTATTGAGGCCGTCAAGGCTACAATGGAAAAATTCGGACGTGTAGATATTTTGGTAAACAATGCAGGTACCGGAGCTGTTGGAAATGCTGAGTACATTACTGACGAGCAGTTTAAACATGAGATGGATATTGACCTTTTTGGAACATTTGTCTGCTCTCGTGAGTTTGGCAAGGAGATGATTAATGCTAAATACGGCAGAATTATAAATATTGCTTCAATGTATGGTTTGGTGGGAAATATGATTGCCGGCAGCGCTCCATATCACGCAGCTAAGGGAGGAGTTGTTAACCTGACACGCGCTTTGGCAGCAGAGTGGGGTAAGTTGGGAATCACCGTTAACTCTATCTGTCCGGGATACTTCTATACAGATTTGACCACCGAAACTCTTGATAGCGACTATTTCCAGGCTATTGCCAAGCGCTCTATTCCTATGGAGCGTTATGGTCACGCCGGTGAACTGGATACTTGCGCACTGTTCCTTGCATCGCCAATGAGTACATACGTTAATGGCCAAAACATTGCCGTTGACGGTGGATATACCTGTGTGTAAAGGGTGAGAGTGGGTGTCCTAGCAAGAAATCAAAAACTCCAAAATTAGGAGTTTCTTCTTGTATGTACAAAATAACCACTCAGGCAAAGTGGGGATTGGCTCACATACGTTCGCCCAAATGTTCGCAAATGCTCCGCATTTACGCAAATCAGGCGGCGCCTCGGCATAGCATAAGCAAGCTGAGCTCTGCGCTCGGCTTGCACTGATTTTCCCTACACTCCCGTGGGGATCCTAGCAAGAAATCAAAAACTCCAAAATTAGGAGTTTCTTCTTGTATGTACAAAATAACCACTCAGGCAAAGTGGGGATTGGCTCACATACGTTCGCC
>JAGBFU010000031.1 GCA_017936285.1 Marinifilaceae bacterium
GAGATGGAGGACATCGCGTTGTCATATCCCGGAGTGGTCAAGACCTACGCTATTCAGGCAGGACGCGAATTGAGAGTTGTTGTCGGAAGTGAGAAAATTTCGGATAGTGAGGCAGAGAAGATCTCATTCGACATAGCTAAACGAATCCAGGATGAGATGACATATCCTGGCCAGGTTAAAGTTACCGTAATCAGAGAAACAAGAGCGATTAATTACGCAAAATAAACAGATTCAAACTAATAATATCATGATACAGCGAGTTCAAACTCTCTATCTGATAGGTGTTATTGTTGCCGGAATACTACTACTATGTGTTCCGGCAGCTTCTCTTATCGTAAATGGAGAGATTATTAAATTCTACACAAGTAATGTATGGAGTTTGGCAACATTGTCTGCAGCAACAATTCTTGTAGCCCTTATCACCATCTTCTGTTTCAAAAAACATGCATTACAAGTAAGATTAAGCGCATTCAATATGGTTGTACAACTTGGAACTGCAATCTATCTATGGTTCTACTGTTCTAATAACATCGCTTCAACTGAAACCGGAGCCGACTGGCACATTGGAATCGCAATGGCAATGCCAATAGTACAACTGATATTATCAATACTGGCCCTACGTGGCATCATAAAGGATATGGTTATTCTGAGAAGTCTTGACCGATTAAGATAAAAGTGTTATGAGAAAGCTATCGCTACTTATTGTTGCCATTATAGCAACATCACTACAGACAATCAACACCAGTAACGCATGTACCAACTTCCTGATAACGAAAGGAGCATCTCGTGATGGTTCATGTATGATAACTTATAGTGCAGACTCGCCAAGCCTATATGGAGAGTTATACCACTGGCCGGCAAAAAACTGGGGAGCCGGCACATGGCTCTACGTAACCGAGTGGGATACCGGTAAAAAAATGGGCAGGATTCCACAACTTGCCAACACATACAATGTAGTCGGCAATATGAACCAGTACCAGCTCTCAATAACCGAAACAACATTTGGAGGCAGAAGTGAATTGTCAAGCCAAAGCGGTGCAATTATGGATTATGGCAGCCTTATTTACATTACACTGCAACGTGCACAAAATGCTCGCGAAGCTATTGTCATCATGACTCAACTTGTTGAAGAGTTCGGATATGCTAGTTCCGGAGAGTCATTCTCACTATGCGATCCCAATGAGGTGTGGATTATGGAGATGATAGGCAAAGGCGAGGGTGAAAAGGGTGCCGTGTGGGTAGCAAGAATGGTACCAGATGGCTATGTATGTGCTCATGCCAACCAGGCAAGAATAACCACATTTCCTCTTGATGACGCAACGTCTATTCCATCAAACAAACTGGACAGAATTTACAACAAGAATGTAACAACTGTCTATTCAAAGGATGTCATTTCATTTGCAAAACAGAAGGGCTACTTCCCTATAGATGGCAAAAATTCAGAATTCAGCTTCTCGGACACATATAATCCACTGGATTTCGGAGGCGCACGCGCATGTGAGATAAGAGTATGGAGCTTCTTTAACGCCATAAGCGATGGCATGGAGCAATACTGGGAGTATGCCAAAGGTACTGGTATCGAACATGGCGAGTATGGCTATGCGACTAACCGTATGCCCCTATGGATAGAGCCTAACCGCAAGCTTGACGTAACAGATGTGATGGATTTGATGCGTGACCACCTTGAAGGGACAGAACTGGACATGACTAAAGATGTTGGTGCCGGCCCATTTGGATGTCCATATCGCTGGCGTCCTATGAGCTATACAGTTGATAGCGTTGAGTATGTAAATGAGAGAGCAACTGCAACCCAGCAGACTGGCTTCACTCTTGTGGCACAAAGTAGAAACTGGCTACCTGACGAGATAGGAGGAATTCTTTGGTTTGGTGTGGACGATGCAGCAAGTACAGTATACTTTCCAATGTATACCTGTTCAACCAGAATCCCTGAGCCATTCTTCGGTGGAAGTATAAATGAATTTGACGAAGATAAAGCATTTTGGGTATTCAGTCAGTTGACAAATTTTGCATATACACGATACAATATCATACACCCCGAGATCAGAAAGGCACAACGCACAAAAGAGATGGACTACAAACAAAAGGTAGCATTTGCTGATGCCAACGCAAAAACACTGTACGAACAGGATAAGAGCCGATGCGTAGAGTATTTGACTGAGTTCTCATGCAACACCGGAGAGCAACTTGTCAAGGAGTGGAAAAAGCTTTACGGACAACTCTTTGCTAAGTATATGGATGGAGCGACAAGAACAATAGTAGAGGGAGAGCCTATGCCTAAAGTTAGCTACAATGCAGCACCCGAATGGTACTACAGAGCAATCATTGAGGATATGGGCGACAAACAGAGAGTAAAGGAGGTTAAGCCATAAAAGTATTGCGATATAATTTGAATATTGAAATATTTTTTATAATTTTGCAACCCGAAAAAGTACTCAGCCGCTTATGCACAAAAGAGAGGATGCTGTAATGCTGAGTTCTATAAACACAATAAAGAAAAAGAGATGGATTTAATTAAAATTGCAGAGCAGGCATTTGTAGCAGAGAATGCAGTAGAGCTTCCAGAGTTTCACACAGGAGATACTATCAGCATTCAATACAACATCGTTGAGGGTAACAAGGAGCGTATCCAGATTTACCGTGGTGTAGTTATACAAATTAAGGGAAGTGGCACAACAAAGACATTTACAGTTAGAAAGATGTCTGGAAACATCGGTGTTGAGCGTATTTTCCCAATGAACTCTCCTTTCATCAAAGGAATTGAGGTTAACAAGCGTGGTAAAGTTAAACAGGCTCGTATCTACTACTTCCGTAAATTGACCGGTAAGAAGGCTAAAATTAAAGAGAAACGTTCATAATTACTACTATATGAACAGAGAAGGTGACCAAATGGTCACCTTCTAATTTTTTATAACAATTATATCTATCTGAATATGGAAAAATTCACAGATCCATAAACTCTACGCTCAACAAAATGCGGATGCTCTTCAAACTTTATCGACGCTGGATGCTCAACAATTGCCACGCCATCTTCTGCTAATAGATCATTATCAAATATAGCATCAGGCACATCGTTTATCCTGTCAAGGTTGTATGGAGGATCAGCAAAAACTACATCAAATTTTCTGCCCTGCAACTTCTTGCACGCAGCAAATGCATCATTCTTGTATACTTTCATACACCTGAATCCCAACTGCTCTGCACATCGTTTTATAAAGGCATAGTGCTTGTAATTAAGCTCTACAGAGATAACTTCATCTGCTCCTCGCGAAGCAAATTCATATCCAATACTTCCAGTCCCTGAGAAGAGATCAAGAACGTGTAAACCCTCAAAATCGACCAGATTGCCCAGAACATTAAAAATATTCTCTTTGGCAAAATCTGTAGTAGGTCTGGCAGAAAAACTCGAATCAGGAAAGATTTTCTTGCCTTTATGTATTCCACTAATTATTCTCATATTACTCTAACAGATGAACAAACAGAGGCATTGCCTCAATATTATCTTCACTACAAATTCCTTTTAACTCTATGTTCGCTGCTATTGTAAACATTGGCAGATACCTCTTCAGAGTAGCAAAAATCAACTCTTCATGGCTCTCAATCTCGCCCGAAAAGACTGCATTAACACTCTCATTAAGCGAATGGAGACGAGCAACCTGAAGCACATAATATAAAGCTTCCTCAGCCTTAGTTACTTGATAAGAGTTAAAAAAGACCATTTTTTTACCTTTGGTAACCAATACATCCAACACTCCTGCCGAGTACTCAACAAAGATCCAATGACCTTTATTTCCCTTAGGCACACTTGTAATGGAGTTACAGATAAATGGCGCAGTAATTACTCTTTCGTCAACTCTACCAAATCGCTCCAGAAATAAAGATAGTTTAGAAGAGAGAGGAGCAAAAACTTCACAATCACACATTGGAATCACCTGACGAAGCAGAGTTGATTCCATAGAGACTCCTGTGAGAGTCTTTAACCATACCTTGTAATTACCATTTTCAACCTCACAACCAGGAATAAGCATCTTATGAAGAAGAGCGTGATATACCTTAATCTCTTTAAACTTAACCTCTGAAAGGTTGTGTTTTATGAATAGTTCCTCAATTAAGGTTATGCGTTGTTCATCAGAAGATAAAGTCTCGTTTTGAGATAAAAGAAATTTTACCTCACCTCCATTTTTGATACAAAAGCAAAGTCCACCCGCAGATATGCGGATGGACATTATACTATCTATACACTCAGAGTGTGTAAACGAGGGGGCAATGTAGAGAAAATCCCTCATATAATTTTATTGCCAGTTACCTACGTTTCCGTTTGGCTCATTGATATCACCAACCTTCAAACCAACATAGCGGTTCATACGGAAAGCCTCCCATTTAGACTCCTCAAATGCATTCTGATACTTTGTACCAACCATATCCTCAAATATTGCATTATCAGAGATACAAGCTTGGAACAATGGAATCTCACTTCCACGATCAGTAATCTTTGTTATAGCCTCCATGCTGAACTCAATCTTCTTCTTGATAGCAGGAACCCATCTCAAATCCTCTGGTTTTGTGTTAAACTCATATTTAACCTCTTTTCCATTGATACCAACCTCTGTTCTTGTCAAATACTCAAGTGTAGGGGTACGAACTGTATCACGCAAAATGAATCCTTTCTTAATAGCCTCAAGCTCAGTCATTCCAGCCTCAATCTGCTCATCTGTCAACTCTCCGATTGACTTAACACTCTTTACCGAATCATACATTACAAAATTAATCAAAGAGTCAAAATTAGGAGCATAGTAATTATAGGTCTGCTTGTAAGCCTCCTGAGCAGAACGAATATCTTTCAATCTTTCGATGATAGCCTCGTATCTTCTCTCTTTAATCATTTTAAACTCTTGTGGCACTTTGATACTGTCATAGCACAAATAAGCCAACCACACAATAATAGCGGCCAATACCACCTGCGCTGTAATCTTAATGATTTTTCCCATAATTAATGTTATTTTATTGTTTTATTTTACTCTCCAAAATCC
>JAGBFU010000032.1 GCA_017936285.1 Marinifilaceae bacterium
ATCTTTACATTTATCTCAATCTGTCAAGTAACGTTTTCTCTACTTGCTATCCCGTGGATTTGCTTTAATTTGTGGTCTACCAACCCCCAAAGCAAATCTGTGCAAATCTTATCATTACATTTATCCCAATCTGTCAAGTAACGTTTTCTTTATTTGCTATCTTGTGGATTTGCTTTAATTTGTTGTCTACCAACCCCCTAAATCCCCCTTCACTTGGTTCACTACGTTCACCTGCGTTAATAAGGGGGACTTATTCCTAATTCCTAAGTCCTAATTCCTAATTAAAATTGTTATCTTTGCAGTTTGTATGCAGAACGTAGTTACAAGAAATATCAGGTGTCTTTATGTAATCAAGGTGGCAAAATGGTTCTCCTTGGTAATGCCCATATTGTACCTGTTTTACAGTGACAACGGCTGCTCACTCGAGGATATAAGCATCTTGAAATCTGTATATTCCTTGGTACCCGTAATCCTTGACATTCCAACAAGTTACCTTGCCGATTCATGGGGAAGAAAGAACTGCCTTATCGTTGGCGTATTGGCAACATTCCTTGGTTTCTTAGTATATTCATTGACAGCAAGCTTTGCAATGTTCTTAGTTGCAGAGATTATATTGGGTATCGGACAAAGTATGCTCTCAGGAGCCGACTCCGCCCTCCTCTACGACTCACTCATGCAGGAGGATCGCGAAGAGGAGTACCTGAAATATGAGGGACGTGTTACAATGACAGGAAACATATCAGAGGCAATAGCCGGAGTACTTGGAGGTGCCATTGCCATAGTATCACTTAGATACAACTTCTACGCACAATGTTTTGTGGCATTTATCGGAATCCCTGCAGCCTTTATGCTAAAGGAGCTCGATACAAAACGTCCTATCAGCAATCCCATATCAAGCATATGGAAAATTATCCGCTTCTCATTAGTCGATAATCCTCGCCTGCGCTACGACATACTCTTCTCAGGAGTGATAGGTGCAGCAACCCTTACAATGGCCTGGATGGTGCTGGCAATACTGGGAGTAATGTTCCCAGGAGGCGACATGAACAGCCTTGACTACAGCAATATGAACACATTGTGGACCGGTATAATCTGGACCGCATTGAACATGATTGTAGGAATTGCATCGCTCTACTCAGACTCGTTGACAAAAGTGTTCGGAATCACAAAAGCATATATTCTTATACTTATTTTCATCACATTGGGATATTTGGTAACAGCTCTACTCATCCCCTATTTGGGCGAGTTTAATAATCCATTCGCAGCCAAGATGGGAACTCTGTGTCTGTTATCGCTGCTATTCTTCTATATTGTGCGAGGTTTCGTAACCCCTCTCTTGAAGGGATATATAAACCGACAGACACATCCCGAAATGCGAGCAACTGTACTCTCGATTAGAAACTTTGTAATCAGAATTGTATTCTCTATAATATTCCCGGTTGCAGGATGGATTTGCGACAACTACACAAATGACACACAGACCAACCTGTCCACTGCACTCTATTTTGTAGCAGCAGTTATATTCATTCCGGGAGCACTATTTTTAATTGCACAAAAGCGTAGTACTCAACAACCATCATGATAGTATGTATAGCCGAGAAGCCAAGCGTGGCACAAAGCATAGCCAACGTTTTAGGAGCAAACACCAAACGCAACGGATATTACGAGGGTAACGGTTACCAAGTAACCTGGACCTTCGGTCATTTGTGTACCCTTAAAGAGCCACATGACTATGAACAGACATGGAAGAGCTGGCGCATGGATATACTTCCTATGTTTCCTCAAAGATTCGGTATCAAACTGATCAGTGACAAAGGTATCGAGAAACAATTTGCAATAATCACCGAGCTATATAAAAATGCAGATTTGATTATTAACTGTGGCGATGCCGGTCAGGAGGGAGAGCTGATTCAGCGCTGGGTTATACAAAAAAGCGGTGCAAAATGCCCCATTAAACGTTTATGGATCTCATCCCTTACCGACGAGGCCATCAAAGAGGGATTCGATAAGCTAAAAAATCAGGAGGAGTTCGACTCGCTATATCAGGCGGGACTATCACGTTCAATTGGCGATTGGCTGTTGGGAATGAATGCAACACGTGCATACACTTTGCGTTATGGACGCGAAAAACAGATACTCTCAATTGGTCGAGTACAGACACCAACCCTTGCCCTTATCGTAAACAGACAACGCGAAATCGAGAACTTTATCCCCAAGGATTACTGGGAACTAAAGACCGTTTACCGCGAGGTTACGTTCAACTCCACCAAGGGTAAATTCGACACCCCCGAGGAGGCACAGGAGTTGCTTGAAAAGATAAAAGAGGCCCCATTTACAGTTACATCGGTAACCGAGAAAAAGGGTAAAGAGGCACCCCCTCGCCTGTTTGATTTGACATCACTTCAGGTTGAGTGCAACAAGAAGTTCGGATTCTCGGCCGACGACACCTTAAAGACAATCCAATCGCTCTATGAGAAGAAGTGGACAACCTACCCTCGTGTAGATACCACCTTTTTGAGCGAGGACATATACCCCAAATGCGGAGCCATACTTAACGCACTTCCAAAGAGTTACACCAAGTATCTTGACCCGCTTCGAGGGAAAAAACTACTGAAATCCAAAAAGGTATTCGACAACAGCAAGGTAACGGATCACCATGCAATCATCCCTACCAATGTAACACCTGGAGGCATGACAGATATGGAGAAGATGGTCTATGATCTGATTGCACGCCGTTTCATTGCTGCATTCTACCCCGATTGCACCTTCAACACCACAACCGTTGTAGGCGAGGCCAATAAAGTTGAGTTCAAGACATCGGGCAAGGTAATTATTGACCCGGCATGGCGCATTGTCTTCCAAAAAGAGGAGACACCAAATGCTGTTCAACCTATTCAACAGGAGTCAGCCAATAACGAGAACGACGAAGAGAAGGGACTTCCACAATTTGTAAAAGGGGAATCTGGTCCTCACACTCCTGATTTACAACAGCGTCAAACCCAGCCTCCAAAACCATACACCGAGGCTACCTTGCTTCGCACAATGGAGACTGCCGGAAAACTTGTAGAGAACGATGAACTGCGCGATGCTCTTAAAGAGAACGGGATTGGGCGTCCATCAACACGTGCTGCAATTATTGAGACACTCTTTAAGCGAGGCTACATACGAAAAGAGCGCAAAAACCTTATAGCCACACAAACCGGCTTAGAGCTTATTGATACAATTAAGGACGAGTTATTGAAATCCGCAGAGCTGACCGGACAGTGGGAGGCAAAACTGCGTAAAATTGAGAAAAAGGAGTACGCAGCTGCCGACTTCATCAAAGAGCTTAAAGAGATGGTTTGGAATATAACCTGGCGTGTCCGCAACGACATTGGTGCCAAACGCATATAAAAAAGAGGGTTCATGTCAAAGTCTTATGACTGATTAGTCACCCTCCTCTATTTTTACTGCGAGTCTCCTAACTCCTAACTGTTCACTAATCCTAATTCGCAAACACTGCGTGTTTCCGCAAAATCGGCGACGGTTAACCACACTTCGTGTGCTTCTACTCCTCGCGGCTCAGCATAATCCAAGTAAACTTGGCTTCTGCTCTCACCTTGCACGATTTTTCCTAATTCGCAAACACAAAGTGTTTCCGCAAAATCGGCTGCGGTTCGGCATAATCCAAGTAAAATTGGCTTCTGCTCTCACCTTGCACGATTTTTCCTAATTCCTAATTCCTAATTCCTACTTACTAATTCCTAATTCCTAATTAACTAATTAGTCGTCGCCGGAACGTAGTCTGTAACACTACCCTTGAAAGTCAAACCATACTCATACTGACTAAAGGTAAACTCAATTTTGCCCTGATCTGAATTAGCGTCAAGGGTCAAAACACATGGGATAGTTGCACCTGCATTCAATCCATTCTCCTTAGTCAATACCAAATCGAACTTCAATGTTACCTTACCCTTCTTATCCTCTTTATATTCATCATTCTGAATAGTTCCCTGGAATGCACCCTCCTTAAAGTAGTAATACTCCTTCGGATCACGGTTGAAGAAATCGGTAACCATCAAACCATTTGCACCAGCCATAATAAAGCTACTGATTGAGGTTGGATATTCAGGATTCATATTCTGAGACATTACAGAGTTTACGCTACCGACACTTGACTCCTTCTCCAACATCATTGTCTTGGCATTGAATTGCCACATATGCTTCATAATAGCATTACGAGCATTAGCACCTCTGATTGAATCCAAACGGGCAGCCTCTGCCTTAATAGCCTTCTTATTTACCTTTTGAGCCTCTGCATTACCAATGCAACACATTGCAATTACTGCACATAAAAAAAGAATTTTCTTCATTGTTTGTATACTTTTAAAGGTTAGTACTTCTATTTTGCCACAAAGTTACACTTTTGAGAAATAATATTAACTTAAAAAATATTAATTTTCACTCTATACAGCGCAAAAAATCGAATAAGCAACCATACTCTTCATCCGGAATTGCAGCATTTACAGCAAATCGAATCATTGCTCTGCCTTTAGGCACCGTCGGATACCGCACAGGAATAACATAGTAGCCATTGTTTCTGAACATCTCACACATCTCCTCGGCAGCAACGTTATCTCCACATATAAGCGGTACAATATGTGATGAACCTCCTGTTTCAAAGCCCTGCTCCTCAAGAACGGCACGAAACTCTTCTGCAACCTGATTCAATCTGATACGCATCTCATAAAACTCCGGCATTCTGTTTAAAACATATCTTGTCCACGCAACATTTATAGGGGGCAAAGCAGAGGTATATATTAATGTACGCTGAGTGTTGATCAGATACTCCCGATATAACGAGTCAGATATCAGAAAGGCACCTGTCGATGCCAAGGCCTTTCCAAAATTACCTACAATAAAATCCACCTCATCAATACAACACTGCTCTTCACATATACCCAAACCATTTGTTCCACGTACACCGAACGAATATGATTCGTCAATATACAAAAAGGCATCGTACTCACGTTTAATTTCGCACAACTGCTGCAAATTCACAACATCGCCACTCAGTCCAAAGAGCGATTCCGTAACAATAAAGACATTCTCAAATCTTTCACGCTCACGGCTCAATATATATCTGAGATGATCATAATCAAGATGATTGTAGCGCATTACCTCAACCTCGGCCAATTTGATTCCGTCAACTATGCTCGCCTTTACATGCTTATCAACTATTATCAAATCATTCTTACCTGTCAAAGCCGGCAAAATACCGATATTTGCATGGTATCCGGAGTTGAAAACCAAAGCACTATCTCGCCCATACAGTTCAGCTAAATCATCCTCGAGCAAGGCATATTGATTGTGATTTCCTGCAATAAGTCGAGACGAGGCTGCAGAGAAAGGGATACTCTTGATATCAAGACGCTTATGAAAATCCTCTATCAAATTCGGATTTGAAGCTAAACCCAGATAGTCATCAGACGACAGATTCAACAACTCCTCTCCATTGCTGTTTACAAGAAATCCATTAAGTTCAACATTGTGCAATGTGCGGTAATTTCCAGCCTCTGCAAAAGTTGATATTTTCTTTATATATCTCTCACTATTTGGCATTTATCTAATTTTATATACAATATTTCACAAACCACAAAAAAGTCGGTGCAAGTTACAAAAATCTATCTTAATTTCGCTACTTTTGCATGAGCAAATCTACATTAAAGGGATAACATCAAAATATGAGTAAAAAAGCAATTGTTCTACTATCGGGTGGTCTTGACTCCACTACAGCCCTGTATCAGGCAAAGAGTGAAGGGTATGAGGTTTACGCTCTGACATTTCTATATGGACAAAAGCACGACAAAGAGCTGGAGTGTGCTAAAAACATTGCAATCAAAGCGGGGGCAAAAGCACACAAAATCATAAATATTCCTCTTAACAGCTGGGATGGATGTTCACTGACCGACACTAAGATGGAGATTGAAGACGGCGATATAAACCGTACAGATATTCCGGATACCTATGTACCGGCACGAAACATGGTATTTCTCTCAATTGCAGCATCGTATGCCGACGCAATGGAGATAACAGACATATTTATAGGAGTAAGTGAAGTTGACTACTCCGGCTACATTGATTGTCGCGAAACATTCATCAAAGCGATGGAGAATGCCATAAACGAAGGTACGGTTTTAGGTGTTGAGCAAGGAAAACATATTACTATCCATGCTCCGTTTATGCATATGTCCAAAGCTGACGAGATTAAGCTCGGCGTTAGTTTGGGAGTAGATTATGGTGATACATGGAGTTGCTATCGCGGAGGCGATGAACCATGCGGAACCTGTGACAGTTGTCTGTTGCGAGCAGCTGCTTTTGAAGCAGCCGGATGCAAGGATCCATTAACAAACAAATAATAGTATGATTATCCGAAAGTTATTTAAATTTGAGGGAGCACACATTGTTCGTAACTGTACCTCAGTGCGTTGTCGTGAAAACATCCATGGCCACTCATACATTGTTGAGGTATTCTTGACCTCTGACAAACTTGATAATGGATATATGGTAACCGATTTTGCCAGATTGGCGAAAATCAAACAGGTTATCGATGCTTTTGACCACTCGTATATCCTGTGGGATCAGGAGGATGCGGAGTTCAAAGATTTTGTATATAAATACAACAAACGTATAGTAGAGATTCCGGTATCACCCTCTGCCGAAGGGTTTGCTCTGCTCTTTTTAAAGATATCAGACTCAATTATCAACAAAATGGAGCGAGTTAATGGCGAGGGCAATGTCAAAATCAGCAGTGTGCGTGTGCATGAGACAGCTACAGGCTATGCCGAGGCCTTCATAGATGATCTTAAGATGGCTGATTTTGAAATATCGGACGTTCACTACTCTGATGCAATACTGGAAGAATGGAGAGATTGACATTAGCGGCCGATTCCATATTTACCACCATTCAGGGAGAGGGTAAATTAACCGGTGTAACATCGGTTTTTGTCCGCCTTGCAGGGTGTAATCTGCACTGTACATGGAACTATAATAACAGAGCCATAGAGTGCGATACCGCCTATGCTGCCTACAATATAACAACAACGCAACAACTTACAATAACCCAAATCATTCAAAAGATAAAGGAGATACGTAAGGGGGCGAAACACATTGTAATTACCGGAGGCGAACCTCTGCTTCAGGCCACTCCGCTCACTGAGTTGTGCAGAGTGTTAAAGAGCGAGGGTTTTCATATAACTATCGAGACAAACGGAACTCTATACAATGATGAATTAATGAGTTATATCGATCTGTATAGTATATCGCCGAAACTCAAGAGCTCCACTCCGCAAAACAACAATTTTGCCACTTTACACAATCAGAAAAGGGTCAATATTAATACTCTTGGCGAACTAATAGAATCTGCTACAAAACGAAATAAAGATATACAGTTCAAGTTTGTTGTAACAGGCGTAAAGGATATTGACGAGATTGAGAATATTTTATCCCGATTACCTTTGATAAAGAGCGAGAATATTCTGATTATGCCGGTCGGTTCCGACGAAACGACCCTGACCGACACAACCAATACAATTCTCGATGTGGTTATGGAAAAGGGATGGCGTTACTGCGATCGTCTCCACATTAGGCTATTTGGAAATACACCGGGAAAATGAGATAAACAAATAAACAAATTAATTAACCTAAATTAAAAAAGCATGAATGATACTATTCAAAATGTAACAGACACTCTGACTGATAGCGATATTATGGCATCAGCAGCACAAAATCTTTTCTCGACACTTTCAGAAGGAAGAGTTGACCAAGAATCTCTAAATGTATTTATCAACAAACTTATTGACTTATCGGTAGCATTTGGAGGAAAACTTATAGCTGCAATAATAGTATTTTTTATTGGGCGATGGATATGTAAACATATTCAGAATGTAGTCAAGAATCTTATGATTCGTAAAAGTGTTGATACATCACTTACCGGATTTATTAACAGTCTTGTCAGTGTTATTCTTAATTTTACCCTGATTATTATAATTATAAGTATCCTAGGTATAGAAACATCTTCATTTATCGCACTATTCGGAGCTGCCGGTGTTGCCGTTGGTATGGCACTAAGTGGAACTCTACAAAATTTTGCAGGTGGAGTTATGATTCTCCTTTTCAAGCCATTTAGAATTGGAGACTACATTGAAGCACAGGGATATGCCGGAACTGTTAAAGAGGTTCAGATTTTTAATACTATTATATCTACACCTGACAATAAGGTGATAATTTTGCCTAATGGAGCCTTGTCAACATCATCATCTGTCAATTACTCTAAGGAGAGCAAAAGACGTGTAGATTTCACTTTTGACATTGCATACGGAGATAGTTTTGACCATGCAAAAGAGGTCATTACAGAAATTCTAAAAGCAAACAAAGATATTGATACCGATCCTTCATATTTTATAGCAATAAACTCGTTAGATGCAAGTTCAGTAAAAATTGTTGTACGTGTATGGACAAGTGGAGCCAACTATTGGAATGTCTATTTCGATGTTACAGAGAAAGTTTACAAGCGATTTACTGAGGATCCTAAATTAAACATTCCGTTCAATCAGTTGGATGTTCATATTTCGAAGGATTAAAAACGGTATTATTGCACAATCTTACACTTGTTGTTGAGCTATACTCTATCAGACCTGAATCCAACAAGTTGCGTAAGACATAAACAAAAGTCTCGCTATCACAATCCAGTTGTGCATGCAGAGTATGTAACTCAAATGCTCCGGTTTCCAATAATCGGAGCATTCTTTTTTCTATCTCGTTATGCCCTGCCTGTACCTTTTTTTTACTTAAACAGACATCACATACACCACACTCGCACCTCTCCTTGACTCCAAAATAGTCAATAAGTATCTGCTGACGACACTCCTTGGCTTCGGTTGCGTATGCGTACATTGCATCTATTCTCTCTTTGTATATGGCAATACGATCCTCATAGATGGCATGTGAAAAATTGATGTACGATGCCGGCAATCGAGGCTCATTAAAGCGTATGCTCCATCGGTTATCACCAGGTACGTAACTGATTATCGAATCTCTGCTCAAAGCCAGAAAGGTGTCATATAGTACCGTACGCTCAATACCCAGACGATCAGCCACTTCCTGTTCATCAAAATAGACAAAGTGCGAGAATACTCCTTGGAAATTTCTCATAATGTACTCTAACAGTATCTCCTCATTATGCCCCAAATTCAGCATTCTTACCTCGCGCGAGTTTATCAGGAGCGATACTCTTGATGAATTACGGGCACTATCGGTCATCTCAATATAACCGGCATTCTGCAAAAGAGTTATTGAGGCCGATACCAACTCAGGTGCAACCTTGTATATTGAAGTAAATCTGTCAATATCGAAAGGGAATAAAGAGTCTGTTCCATACCCCTCCGCTAACCCGCAATAGTCACAAATCATATCATACACAGCTCTGATTTTTTCCTTTGAGGGGTACTGCTTTGCAACTCTTGCCTTAAGCGCCGATAACGATGGTTTATTTACCAGAAGCACCGCATAAGAGCGTAATCCGTCACGTCCTGCACGTCCTGCCTCCTGAAAATAGGCCTCAGGTGAATCGGGTATGTCATAATGGATTACACTCCTTACATCGGGTTTATCAATACCCATACCAAAGGCATTTGTAGCTACCATTACCCTGACCTCGCCTCTTATCCACCTCTTCTGGTTATTATTTCTAACCTCCATTGAGAGTGTTGCATTATATGGTAAAGCGGCAATACCTTTCTTTGACAGATAGTCCGATAACTCCAGCGTAGATGCTCTTTTACGAACATAAACTATGGCGCATCCCATCACTCTTTGCAAGATTCTCAACACTTCGCCATTTTTGTCATTGGCCTCGCGTACAACATAGGAGAGATTTTCACGTCTGAATGTTCCATACATCACATTGAATTCACGAAAACCCAATCTGAGTTGAATATCCCGCGCTACACGTTTTGTGGCTGTAGCCGTTAATGCCAGAACGGGAGCATTGGGGAATCGCTCCTTTATCTGGGCAATCTGCAGATATGAGGGACGAAAATCATATCCCCACTGGGATATACAATGCGCTTCATCGACAGCAATCATCGAAACCGGAAGGATTGAAAGATAGTTTTGGAATCTTTCAGAAGCAAGACGTTCCGGAGAGATATAGAGCAGTTTGGACTTCCCTGCGGCCACTTTGTTCAATACCGACATTATATGGGAGTTATCCATACCGGAATATATCGCATCGGCAGCGATGCCAATCTTATTCAGATTCTCAACCTGATCCTTCATCAAGGCAATTAAGGGCGTTACAACAATGCATACACCCTCTTTCATCAATGCCGGAACCTGGAAAGTCAAAGATTTACCTCCACCTGTCGGCAACATTGCCAGCAGGTCATTTCCCATAACCACCTGTTCAATGATTTCCAACTGCATAGGTCTGAACGAGGTATATCCCCAATACGCCTTTAGTATATCTAATGCCTTGCCCATTGTTATAGTTTCTTAAATCGCTCTAAATTCACCTGCGAAAGTAGTGATTTTCCGTCTTTTTTTTGTACTTTCGCACCTTAGATTTATTTCGCGATTAACAGAGAGTTATTTTTTGATGAAGGCGAGGAGATTTTTTAACATAATTATAGTATCAGCTCTCACGCTAATGACTTCGTGCAGCCAGTTTACCGAGTCTAAAAAGAGCGTAGCAAAGGTATATGAGAACAACCTCTATCTTGACGAGGTTGAGGCTTTTATACCTAATGGTACATCTCCCGAAGACAGCATCTTGATGGCTCAAAGTTATATTCGCAACTGGATAACCAAACAGTTGCTCCTGCACATGGCTAACACCAATCTGTCCGACACAATGAAATATGAGATAGATAAGCAGGTTCGTGAATACAAGACATCGCTTCTTATTCACAAATACAAACAGGAGTACATTAATGACAATCTGAATGTTGAAATATCTGAAGATGAGATTAAGGAGTACTATGAAGTAAACAAAGAGAACTTTTTGCTTGCAACGCCTGTCGTTAAAGCTCTCTTCATCATTATGCCTCAAAGCACCAACAATGAAAAGAGCATAAAAGAGATTAAGGAGTTAATCCGATCTTCAAAAGAGGATGACCGGATCAAACTTGAGGAGATGAGTATTACCGTAGCAAACAAATATGATAACTTTAACGGAACATGGATTGAAGTAAAGCATATTCTTAATCTTATCCCCGGTGATGTCCGCGAACTGGAGAGCGCTATAACAACAAAAAAATATATAGAGAAGAGTGATGCAGAGAATCACTACTTCCTCCGTATTGACGAGATAAAAATGGAGCAGACCATTGCACCTCTTGAGTACGTTTACGATGAGATTCAAATGATTCTGGAGAATCAACACAAGGTAAATTTCGAGTACGAACTTGAGGATCAAATCAATATGGAGGCGAGACGTAAAAACAATGTAATTCTGTATTGAGAATAAGCAGAGTAAGGAAAACAAAAATTAAACAGATTCTAAAAACTATGAATATCATCCTGAAAAGAACTCTTTGGGCGGTAGCGACAATATTGCTTCCCACATTGGCAGTAGCACAGAGTAATGTTATTGACAAAATTGTAGCCAAAGTAGGAAATGAGTACATCCTAAAGTCGGAAATCGAGACCATGTATATGCAACAGACTCAAGGCACATACAACAACAATGCAGATATGAGGGCAGAGATTCTGGAGCAGCTGCTAATACAGAAACTACTGTGTGCCGAGGCTACTCTTGATAGTATTGATGTAGAGGTAAGCGAGGTTGATGTTCAGATGGCAATCCAGCAACGTATTGACGAAATGATCTCGACAATCGGTTCTCAGGAGCGACTGGAACAGTACTTCGGACAATCTTTGGATGAGATTATCGAGGATATGATTCCATCATACAGAACCATGCTTATTGCACAAAGAATGCAGAGTAAGATTCAGGAGAACATCAGAGTCACACCTGCCGAGGTAAGAGCCTTCTATAAGGAAATTCCAAAAGATAGTTTGATTGAGATTCCTGCCAAATATGTCTTGCAGCAAATAGTTGTTCAGCCAACCATAAGCGAGGGTGAGAAGGAGAGATGTCGTTCAAGGTTACGTGAGTTCCGTGACAGAATATCATCGGGCTCTTCATCGTTCTCTACATTGGCGGTACTCTACTCCGAGGATCCGGGAACAGCTCCACGTGGTGGAGATCTGGGGTATTTCGGAAGAGCAGAGATGACCAAGGAGTTTAGTGAGGCTGCCTTTAACCTGAAAGGAGACAAGATTTCAAAAATAGTTGAAACTGAGTATGGATTCCACATCATTCAACTTATTGATCGTAAAGGAGATAAAATCAGTGCTCGCCATATTCTGTTAATTCCACAACCATCTGCCGAGGATAAAGATGAGGCAATCAAACGCCTTGATACAATCAGAACAATGATTATGAATAATGAAGTAACCTTTGACGAGGCTGCCAGATACTTCTCAACAGATAAATCTACCCGTAGCAACGGTGGATTGATTATGGATATGCAAACAGCCGACATCAGACTTCCACGAACATCAATTAGCGGAGAGATGGCACGTGTGGTTAATGGTCTGAATGTAGGAGAGATATCTACCCCATTCATTGATTATGATGCACGAGGTCGTGAACAACTTAAAATTGTAAAGGTAAAAGAGTACTACCCTTCTCACATGGCAAATCTTGAGGAGGATTGGAATATATTCGAGAATATGGTATTGCGCGAGAAGGAGCAGAAAACAATGGTAAGATGGGTTGAGGAGAAACAGAAGAACACATACATCTCCATTGATGATGAGTATAAGAATGCGAACTTCCACTATGACGGGTGGGTGAAATAGAGGGAATTAGGAATTAGGAATAGATGAGGCTATTTAGGATATTGATAATTTTTATAAGCTTGATTGCGGGAGGTGGTTTAGCTTTGGCGCAGAGCGAAGGGGATAAGGCAAAGATTAAGATTCTGCATGCCAAGGTAGCTTATCCCGGCAGAGATACACTGCCAACTAAACTCGTTGGCGATGTAAAGTTGCAGCATAATGATATGATTATGACATGTGATAGTCTCTATCAGTATGATCATATCAATTTCATTAAGGCATTTGGCAATGTACATATGGTTCAGAACGACACTCTCAATATGTGGGGTGATTATGCGACATATGACGGTAACAGCCAAATGGCCAAAGTTCGTAACAATGTAAAACTTGATGATAACAGTATTACACTTACAACCAATTTTCTGGATTACGATGCTGCAAACAAGATAGGTTACTACTTTAATACCGGTAAAATATTTGACGATGTAAACACTCTGGAGAGTGATTACGGATATTACTATATGCCTATCAAGCAGATGTTCTTTAAGGATAGCGTTGTGGTAAACTCGCCAGAGTATGTTATGAACTCGGATACAATGAAATATCATACAGAGACAAAGGTCATTAATATTCTGGGACCAACAACTATTGTTGGAGAGAACCGAACACTATACTCAGAAGATGGGTGGTACAACTCTCTCTCTGCACATGCCGAGTTGTATAAGAACAACAGAATCAGTTTTAATACATATAGCGGAAAAGCAGATACCATTGTTGCTGACAGCGCCACCAATATGATTATTATGCGTAATAATCTATCTCTGCTCGACTCTGTCAACAATGTATTGGTTGAAGGTAACTATGGCGAGATGCAAAAGGAGACCAACTACGCATTTGTCACTAAAAGAGCGTTGCTCACAATGATAGGAAATCCCGACTCTCTGTTTCTTCATGCTGATACCTTAACCCTGAAAAAAGAGATTAGAGATTCTGTGGAGACCAATATTGTTGATGCATTTTACAAAGTCAGAATGTTTAATCGCGATCTGCAGGCAGTATGTGACTCAATGAGTTTCACAACCAAGGATTCTCTCATATACCTTTACAAAGACCCTGTGGTATGGGCAAGTGGCAACCAACTTACTGCCGAGATAATCGATCTTAAACTTAAGGATGGTATGGCTAACCAGTTCCACATGCAAAACAACTCCCTTATTGTAAACCCAATGGATCCAAAGCTAATAAAACTTTTGGACTCCACTATGTTTAACCAGATAAAGGGAAGAACAGTTACCGGCTATCTTCGCAACAATGAGCTGTATCAGGTATTTGTTGATGGAAGTGGCGAGACCATATACTACCCGGATGATCAGGGTTACCCATTTGCATTGACAAAGGTTTTAAGTTCACAGATCAGAATAGAGCTTGAGAACAGACAGATTCAGACTATAACATTCCTGCAGAAACCAGAAGGAACCATGAATCCTCTGTTTATGGTTACGGAAGATATGAAGTACCTTGGAGGGTTTAAGTGGCGCGAGTCCGAGCGACCTGAATCAAAAGCAGATCTCTTTACAGAGTCTTCCCAAAATACGGAACAGCAGACAGAAGAAGAGGTCAGTGATACTAAGGAAACAGAATAAGCACAACATATCTATTATACAAAGCGAGGGCAACACCAGATTGGTGTTGCCCTCAAACATTTATATCGTGTTTAGTGCTTAATACAAATACTATCTCTCAATATATTGACGTCCCTCAATCTCCTCTACGTTCATAGTCTCAACGGCTTCGGTTATATACTCCAAACGCTTATTGCCGGCAGAGATAGAGACTACTCCAAGAATATATCTACCCTCGTATGGTTTATAGGTAACTACAAGATCCAGTTGTGTCGGAGCATCGTTATTTGCAACATAGTTATATCCCAGATAATTTGTTCCCTCCATCTCACACGATAATGTGTATTTTACAACAGCCTTATTCAGGGTATCCACGTATATCTCACCTTTACAACTCTTTACGTTGGCATAATAAACATTGGCCATGGTAGGCTCGGGAACATTAAAACCGATAACCTGAATCTTACGTCCGTCAAGTTCAACAATTCCATTATCGCTGAATGTATACTCATCGTTTATACTCTCGTCAAGAACATTTCGTGGAGCTTTAATGATATCGGCACTCAATATCTCATCCATCAATGTCAAAGCATCATACGCACTGACAGGTTTGAAACTACGCTCTGCACTATTGAATCTATAACTTTCGCTTTGATACAATTCAGGAGCACTCATCCTTTTATACCCCACTTTGTTATATATAACAACCTGGGTATTTCTGAAATGCTCTCTATTGGGAGTAATACTCTTCTCAACAAAACTTCCAACATAATTGTAAGGTTGTACAATATAGTTATCAGGGATGGCATCTACAGCCTGACGCAACAACTTACGATATACCATTGATTTACCAAAGACATCCACATCTCCGACAGTATAGACCATCGGACGAATATATACCAGTAACTCGCCATGCGATGCAGCCTCTACCGCTCCTCCAATAGGAATATCTACTGTCTCAAATCCTACTGCCGAAATTTTAAATGAAAGTTCCTTCATCAAATCGGTATATCCAATAGAGAAATATCCATCACTGTCGGTCGAGGTTCCATGTGTTGTTCCAGGCAGAACAACATTGGCAAACGGAACAGGCTCGCCTGTCTCTTTGTTTATCAATTTTCCTTTCAACTGCTCCATCTGAGCATACATCGATAATGGAATAATCATCAATAATGTGGCAACTATAACCCTCAGTTTCATACTTTATCTAATTAATTTTTTATAACTTTGCATTTAGTAGTTAAATTAGCTACGTCAAAGTTATGGAATATAATCAAAATTTCAAAAGGTTATGAAGAGATCAGTAGTTATTTTATGTGGTATAGCATTAATAGGAGGTATGGCAACATCTTGTGTATCAAAAAAGAAGTTTGATGCATTGACCTATGAAAAATGGAATGCCGATAACAAAATTGCAGAGTTGAATGCTCAGATTGAGCAGAATGCCGAGGAGTTTAATGCTATCAGATATGAGCTGGCACAGAACAATGCCGAAAAAGAGAAGAGTATTCAGGAGTTAAATAATCGTCTTAAAGATGCTTTACAGATTGCCGAGGAGTTAAAGCAGAATCTTGAAAATACTACAGACAAGATGAATCTCTCATCAATGTCAAGTGATGAGCAGATTAAAGAGCTCTCTGCCAAACTGACCTTAGCCAATGCCGAGAGAAAGGAGTTACAACAGATGGTTAATAATCTTGAGTTCACAAATCGTGAATTGAAAGGAAGTATAGAGAGAGTTGAGCGTGAAGTTGCAGAGCGCGACAATCAAATTAAGATCAAGGAGAATGAGAAGAGTGCCCTCGCCAAAAAAGTATCTCAATTACAACAAGAGATAAAGAGAATTGATGAGGAGCGTGAAAAGCTACAAAATCAGGTTAATTTGTTGAGAAAAGAGTTGGGATTGTAGTTGATTGAAATTATGTGGTATATAATCGGATCTCTCATTCTTTTAATTGTTGTAGTGGGTACCATTACCTACATCAAAAGACGAAGAAAACCGGAAGAGGAAGATGAGATTAATGCCCCTGATGCGGATTGTTGCGGAGCACACGCAGTTTGTGAAAAGGGGTTGAAGAAGGCGGAACCGGAGATCGACTATTTCGATGACGAAGATCTGGACAGATTCAAATCAAGAGCTGCTGATGCCTATAATGACGACGAGATAGAGATATTCAGAGATGTTCTGTATACCTTGAAGAGAGAGGAGATTGAGGAGTGGTTAATAAGCCTTGAAAAACGCGAGATTCAACTACCCCTCATCTTAAGACAAGAGGCAGTAGAGATGATATACAATTAGAAGCAGTTTTGAAAATTACTTAAACATTAATATGAACATGGAGACAAATAGCGGTGAGAAGAGAAATACCCTTTTGATACCAATTATCATTGTCGGAGCCATTGCTTTGATTCTGGCAATAGTGTTGTTAATTAAGATTCCTCAGCTACATGAAATACAGCAAGGATTGGAGCAGGAGAAGGAGGTTTTGGAGCAAGAGCTTACAGAACTGAGTGAGAGTTACAACAATCTTAAAACCGAGAATGATACCCTTAACGAGCAGATGTTGCGTGAACAGGAAAAGATTACTACCCTGCTTGAAAAGATGAAGGAGTTCCGTAACAACTCATATGCCGAGATTAATCGATATAAAAAGGAGATTGGAACATTGAAGGGTGTTTTGAGAAGCTATGTTGTTCAGGTAGATTCACTAAACAGAATTAATTCCGAGCTAAGAGCAGAGAACCGAGAAGTCAAACAACAGATGGATTGGGTTCGTGAAAGAAATACCAAACTTGAAAAGGAGTCGGAGGAGTTGAAAGATGTAGTTGAAAAGGCATCTATTCTGCATGCTCAGGACTTTACTATCACTCCTATTAAATCCAACGGCAAGCGTGTAGATTGGAAGAAGTGCGTTCAACTTAGGGCAGACTTCCTGATAGAGAAGAATATCACTGCAAAACGTGGTAGCAGAACAATATATCTCAGAATTACAAAACCAGATGGAACTGTTCTATGCAGCGATGGCAAGAGTACATTTAAATATCAGAATGCCAAACTGCAATACTCAGCCAAACGTGATATTCAATATGAGGGCGAGGCTCTTGAGGCTGCCATATATTGTGCTAACGATGGTACTCTCCAAAAGGGAGATTACAAGGCAGAGATATTCAGTAATAATGAGCTAATGGCAACATGCGAATTTGCATTTAAATAGTGCTTATGATACACGGAGGTAATATTCTCTTATATGGAATACTCTTTATTCTTATCATCGATGGAATTTGGTGGTTATTTATAAAAGAGGATATTACCCGCACGTGGTTAAAAATAGTGTACTGGTTGGTCACCACCACATTTGTGTTGTCACTGATTGTTTACAATATACTGGCTTCACAAATTGACCACTCCACCTTGTTTTACTCAATCTCTGGATATGCCGGTCTTGTTGTGATATGGTATCTGCCAAAACTACTCTATATTACAATAAGACTTATAGCCCTGCCTATCTCACTTATTGGGGAGCGATGTGCCAAAGCCATAAAGAGCATATCACTTATTCTGGCTACAATTCTTTTTGCTGCCTGTATATATGGTTTTACAGCCGGACGCTATGCCTATAAGGTAAATGAGTTTGAGATTCCCATAAAAAATATAACCTCGGACCTGATAGGAGTTAAAATTGCCCATATATCAGATTTGCATTTAGGATCGTTTCCTACCGATTATAAAGGTATTGACATTATGGTCGAGGAGATCAACAAACATAATGTCGATTTGGTACTCATTACAGGAGATATGGTTAATGGCATTGCAGAAGAGATGGTTCCATACATTCCTGTACTGAAACAGATTAAGAGCCGATATGGAGTGTATAGCATTTTAGGTGACCACGACAATGGTATATACATTTCCAAATTTACTGACACAGAACGTTTTGCCAATCGCAGAAGGTTGATAGAGTATCAAAAGGAGGCAGGCATAGAACTTTTAAGTAATGAATCCGTAAATATTCCTATAGGCAGAGATACTCTTTACCTTATTGGGGTTGATCTGGAATCTACGCCCGATTTTAATCCGGTAATGGGTAAACCTGTAATACTTATGGTATATGATCCCTCTTATTGGCGAGGTCAGGTACTTAACCAAAGTGCCGATTTAACCCTTTCAGGAAAGACACACGCTATGCAGATGGGATTCAAAATTGGCAACATTGAGTGGTCTCCGGCACAATATCTGTATAACGAGTATGATGGTCTTCACCAGATGAATGGCTACTATCTTAATGTCTCACGAGGCATTGGATATATTGGCATACCCGGAAGAGTTGGCTTAAGGCCTGTTATCGATATAATAACACTTAAAAAGTAATTACTTATGTTTGGTCCTCTCCCCTACATCTTATTAGGTAAAAGACGTCGAGAGATTAAGCGACGTTTTCGCAATATGCAAGCCGATTTGGCCAAGGCTCGAAAGATGCAGCTGGCACTACTTAGACATAACGATATCAAACTTCCCGACTCGCTCGATGCGGGAGTAATATTAAAGCAGTCCAGGAGTGTTGGAGGAGACCTCTATATGTTCTCAATACAGGATAACATTTTCCGTTTCCTGATTGCGGATGTATGTGGAAAAGGTATGACTGCCGCTCTCTATATGTCATCAATTCAGCATATACTGATTAAAATTGATGAGAAGGAGTCGCCTGCGGAGTTTTGTAATATTCTCAATAAGGAGTTATGTAAAATGAATATAGATGGTATGTTTATGACCATGATATTCGGCAACGCTGATTTACAGACAGGTGAGGTTACATATGTCAATGCCGGCCATATGTCCCCCATCTACTGGTCTGCAGACGGTAGCGCAAGATATTTCAGAGGTAAGGTTGATATTCCTATAGGAGTGATTGAGGATTATGAGTATGAGCACAACGTTCATACTCTAAAAGCTCACGACACAGTTATATTATATACAGATGGTGTTGTAGATAGTATAAATGAGAGCGATGAAATGTTTGGAAAAGAGCGACTCATAAAATCGCTTATGCAATGCAAGAGCCGTAAACCTGCTGATATTCTCAGCAAAATATCAAATGATATACGAATCTTCAATAACCATGTTCCACAGGCCGATGATATGATTATCATGGCACTGTGTTATAATGGTAATGAGTTGTTTCATCAGGCTACGGTTACTCCTCACGAGACAATCAATGAGATTCCGATTAACTCAAACGAGAGTATCAACGAAATCCAGTTGACTATCTGATATCGTCATCAACTACCTGCAACCACGCTTTTAACTCCTCGGTTCCTCTGTTTAGTGAATCCTGACGCTGGAACTCTTTACCCTTTATGTCGTAAAGTGTGGTTCCGACACTATTGGCAACCTGGGCTGCTACTCCATGTGAGAAGTAAGCAAATTGCGCCACAGAGTCGGCAAGCAGGTTCTTGCTGAATTTAAAATCATCGGTAGGTATATTCAATTGTGCCAATACAGTTTCGGCAACATCTACCTGAGAACCGATGTTGTATAGAACACTATCCTTTACACTTACCGCCCCACCAAACATCATAAATGGTATTTTAAATGTATTCGGGTCATTTGCATCGTGCGAGCCACCCACAGTTCTGGTACTGTGATCTGCCACAAGAACAAATAGTGTATTTTCCCACAAACCACACTCCTTGTAACCCTTTATAAACTCGCCTAAACAGCTATCAGTGTAATATATTGCACTTTTAAACATCTCTTCGCGGCTATCTCCTGGGAATCGAGGTTCTGATGGAATGATAAATGGTTCATGACTTGTCAGATTGTAAATCATATAACAGAATGGCTGACTCTCTGCCTTCATATCCTCGAGCGCCTTTGCATAGGTATACTCGTCATGTACCCCCCATTTGAATCTGTTCTTTATAGCCTCGCCCGAAAACTCATTCTCATCAACAAGACGCGAGAATGACATTGTTACATATGATTTGAAGTTTCCAAAATTCATATCTCCGGCATAATAGAAGCTTGTTTTATAACCACTCTCTCCCAATTTTTTTATTAATGAAGGCTTTTTCATACTCTTGTCGGGAAACTTGACAATTGCTTTGGAGTAGTGAGAGGGCTGACCACTAATAACTCCTGCCAAGCCACGATCAGAACGCATAGCTGTTCCGTATATGTTGTAAAACAATACTCCCTCCTTAGCTAACTTGTTCAGATTAGGAGTTACAAGAGAATCTCCGCCAAGTGGACCTATTGCATTCGATGTAAAACTCTCCATCAATAATAGAACTACATTCGGACGTTCACAATTCAATATTTTTGTAAAACTCTCCGATGAGTAGCATGTACTATCGACAATTGCCAGTGCCCTATTGTGATCCATAAACGTTATCGGCTTATCCTCGTTCATATGGGCAACCTCGTATATAAAATTCCATACACCATTGACAGCCGCCTGATTCGCAAAATTGCTTGTAGGGTGAAAGTAGCAAAAGCCACTATTCATTGGAGCAACATTGAATCCTCCTCGAATGGGAATAAATATTATACCTGCACAGACTATCGCAGATACCAGGTAGCGTAATGGTTTACCCTCTTCGCTTGGGTATTTTACAAACTTTTTATATCCAAACCAACAAACTATCCACGTAACAATCATGATTGCTATCAATGCAATTGCAGTTCCTGCGGTAGTCGATGCAACAGCAGCTCCCGGAGTTTTAAGATACCCTATGGGCGAGGCATCAGAATGTACTCCCCAATTGGCAAATATCTCCATATCCACAACTGCTACAATTATGACTACAGAGAGGAGTATTGCAGTAACTATGTTATATAGTTTCCGGGCATACTTTGCTCGAAGCACAGACGAAAAGATTGCCAATAAAACTCCGACACCCCCCATATAGCCGGCAAATGAGAGATCCATTCTAAATCCATGGCGATATATTCCCCAAATGTCTGCTGCACTCAGTGAGGCACACTCTGTTTGATTCCACAATAAAAACAGACTCTTGATCAATAGGGCAACAAAAACCCAAAATATATAGTACTTAAGAAGAAAAGTTGTTCTTTTCATAATCAATTATCTTTACTCTAAAATGGAGGTTCATCATCCTCTCTGTTTACACTATTCTTAATCGCCCCAAACATCTCTTCATCAGCAACGATTGCCTCATTGGATGAGATGATTGAGTCCTCCAAAGGTCTATTGGTAGGCTCTATTCCTCTTGTTGTTGCATCAGCTTCAGTTATCTTGGATTTACGGCGTACCGATACAGTATCCCAATCGACAAATTGTGTAAATTGTCCTCGGAAACGCAATTTGATTTCACCTATACTTCCACTACGGTGCTTGGCAATAATAATCTCGGCCAACCCCTTTTGCGACACACCTCCACTATCGACACCTGAACGGTTATATACCTCCGGACGGTGAATAAAGAGTACCATATCGGCATCCTGCTCAATAGATCCGGACTCACGCAAATCAGACAAAATGGGTTTCTTATCCTGACGGCTCTCCAATCCACGATTCAACTGTGACAGGGCAATCATAGTTATATTCAACTCCTTGGCAATAATCTTTAACTGTCTGGAAATCATACTCACCTCCTGTTCACGATTACCGCGCATATCAGCTCCTGCAGTCATAAGTTGAAGATAATCGACAATAACCATCTCAATATTGTACTTATTCTTCAACATTCTGCACTTTGAACGCAGTTCAAGGACTGATAGTCCTGCTGTATCGTCAATATAGACAGGTGCAGATGATAGCTCTTTTGCTGCATTGCGAAGGTGATCCCACTCAACTTTATTCAGATTACCGGTTTTAAGCTTTTCTGACTCCAACTCTGCATAACACGAAATCAAACGATAGATAAGCTGAACTCCCGACATCTCTAGCGAGAAGATAGCAATAGGCTTTTTATTATCTACAGCGATATTCTTTGCCATAGAGAGAACAAAGGCCGTTTTACCCATAGCAGGACGCGCAGCAATAATAACCAGGTCTGATGGTTGCCAGCCATGAGTAATCTTATCCAACTCCGTATATCCTGAAGCCAGACCATTGATACCTGTTACATTCTTCGAAGCCTTCTCAATATTTTGCAGAGCCTCGGTAAGCAATGGAGCAGCAGTTTGAGTATCTTTACGTACATTGCTGTCCGCAATATCATAAACTCTCTTCTGCGCTCTGTCAATCAAATCCTGCACATCAACTCCATCATCGTATGCCATATTCTGGAGTTCAGTACACGATGTAATCATCTGTCGTTTAATATATTGCTGCACCAGAATCTTTACATGGAACTCCACATTGGCTGCCGATGCCACCTTGGTAGAGAGCGATGACAGATAAGCTACGCCTCCAACCTCCTCCAACTCTCCGGTTGAGGTAAGATACTGCGTAACTGTCAGCAAATCCACCGGCTGATCCTCGATTGTAAGTTGTCTGATAGCGTTAAAGATGCGCTGGTGGCTCTTCTTGTAGAAGGTTTCAGGCTCCAACATATCTCCAACCACAGAATACGCCTCCGACTCCAATAACAACGCACTCAACACAGCCTCCTCCAGATCCACTGCTTGTGGGGGAAGCTTTCCATAATCTGCAGAATAGTCCTTCTGTTTATAATCTCGTTTTCTGTCTGCCATACTACTTACCTCTGTTCAATAATCGTTCTGCCGCAAGTTTAGCCTCACTACTAATCTCACTGCCACTCATCATTATAGCAAGTTCATTAACTCTCTCTTCACTATTCAAAAGACGAATCTTTGACAATGTTTCACTATCTGAATCCTCCTTATAGACCTTAAAGTGCCAATCACCCACACTTGCAATCTGTGGCAGATGCGATATTGCTATCACCTGCATCGATCTACTCATCTCATGCATCAACTCAGCCATTTTATGGGCGATATTTCCCGACACACCTGTATCAATCTCGTCAAAAATCACAACAGGTAACTTTTTACAGCCTGCAAGAATTGATTTAAAGGCCAACATTACTCGTGATATCTCTCCACCACTCGCAACATCGGATATATCGTGTAGCTCCTGATTCTTATTGGCAGCAAAAAGGATTCTTACTATATCGCAACCATTATGCATAAAGTGATCATTATCCTCTACCTCAATCTCTATAGAGGGATGTTTTATTCCTAACCCCTGAAGCAACTCTACAACCTTTTCTGCCAACAGCTTACGCCCCTTGACTCTGCTGTCATGCAGTTTTATGGCAATTGCAAGCAGACGCTCGCCACACTCTGCCACTCTGCTCTCCAAAGCCTCAAGCTCCTCACTATTTACGTTTAGCGATGCAATCTTCCTATTTATCTCATCGCGTTCAGTAATAAGATCATCCACACTGCCACATCGGAACTTCATCTGTAAATCATAAAGTTGATTCAAGCGCTCCTCTACAGCCTCGAGCCTTCTTGGGTTACACTCAATCGATTCAGCACGATGTTCCGCTTCATCCGCTATATCCGATAGTTCAATAGCGACACTCTTCAGCCGCTCATCAAACTCAGAAGCTTCTGAAAGATAATCACGCACACGCTCCACTGTTCCTCTCAAACCCTTCAGTCGGGAACATATATTATCATCACCATCACGCAACTCATATACCAAAGAGCCTAACGCTCCCTGAACCTGCTCACTATTCTGCAAAAGTGCCAGCTCCTGCTCAAGCTCTGCAGCCTCGCCCATACGAAGTTTAGCTCCATCAAGCATATTAAAACGGTAGCTCAGGAAATCTCGCTCCTCCTCACCCTTTTTACACTCCTCTGCAAGAGTCTCATATTGCTGCATAAGGGATTTACGAGTAGCATAGAGCGAGGAGTATTGACTCAACAACTCGCCATTACCGCAAAAGGAATCAAGCAGATCTGCCTGAAAATCCCTGTTACCCAGTAAAAGAGATTGATGTTGTGAATGAATATCAATAATATAGGAGCCAAACTCCTTCAACTGCTTTACGGTTACCGGGGTATCATTGATAAAGGAGCGCGATTTACCTTCGGACGACACCTGTCGTCTTACAACTGTATGGATATCAAAGTCAAGATCGTTACTCTTAAACCAATCCTCCAAACCATAACCGGTCAGATTATACTCAACCTCCACCACACACTTAGAAGCAGAGTCGCGCACCACAGAACTATCTGCACGCATACCCAAAGATAGTCCCAAAGCTCCCAAAAGAATCGATTTTCCTGCTCCTGTCTCACCCGTAATCACTGAAAAACCGGGCTTCAACTGCAGTTCGCTTCTCTCAATTAACGCATAATCAGATATATTGACTCTCTCTATCATAGTTTCAAAATTGAACCTCAAAAGTAACAAATATTATTGGTAATTTTAATTACAAACGTTACCTTTGTACCGTAAAAAATAGTTTAATTGTAAAAGAGTTCTTTTGGATATGATAAGCAGAAGATTGATACGAATCAAAGTGTTGCAGATGGCATACTCTCACGTCCGTACCGAGGACAAAGACCTTGCAATAACCGAGAAAGAGTTAATCAATAAGAGTATCAAAAGCAGTACCGATCTATACTATCTGACAATATCACTTTTGTCAGATCTTAAGTATATGGCAGCAAAGAGAATAGATGCAGCCAGAAATAAATATATCCCTACCGAAAGCGATTTAAACCCCAATATGCGCTTTGTTGAGAATCCCGTAATTTTAAAAATCGAGCAATCTCCTGAATATAAGCGTTATATTTCAAACAATGTTATTTCATGGGATAACGATGAGACCCTCTCATATTTCTATAACAAACTAACAAACAGTAACTTTTACGCCAAGTATATGAATTTGGAGTCGCCGACATTCAAAGATCATATTGACTTTACTGTTCGCATTATGAGCGATGTTATCATGAACGATGAGATTTTCTACCAATGCACAGAAGAGAAGAACATCTATTGGAATGATGACTACTCTGTTGTAATGCCGGCTGTTTTGCGTACATTGAAAAGAATTACCGAAGAGGATGATATCATCTTTGATAACACTCCATTAGCAAGAGAGTTATATCGTGATAACGCCGATGACCTTGCAGAATCGATTGAATTTGCAAAAGTGCTACTTCGCAGAACTGTGCTTGATCGTAAGAACTACACCGAGTTGATAGCTCCACATGCTGTAAATTGGAAGATTGAGCGTATGTCAGAGATGGATCGTTTGATTATGGATATGGCCATTACCGAGTGGCTGAACTTTGAGGAGATTCCTATAAAGGTAACAATCAACGAATATCTTGACATTGCCAAGGCATATAGTAGCGAAAAGAGTAATGCCTTTATCAACGGAGTTTTGGACAAGATTCTTTCAGATCTGAAAGAGAGCGGTAAAATTCACAAGAGTGGACGAGGACTTATAGGATAATAGCTATAGAGTTGTAACCAGATAAATGAAACAAGTGGCTTGGAGTATAAACTCCAGGCCACTTTTCTATATCCCCACAGAGGGACTAAAAAGGGGAGTCCAACAGATATTGTTGGACACCCCTTGATTTGTTTAAGAAGCTGTATAACAATTATACAGCTTCTGAGTATATTGATTATTATTAAATCAATTATTAATCAGCCAAACGCTTGTAGTTATTGTAACGCCACAATGCGTTGTCCTGAGCAGCCTGGAACAACTCCTCAGCCTCTGCAGGATACTGCTTCATTACAGATGCGTAACGAACCTCACCCTTCAAGAAATCTTTGAACTTACTCCAATCCGGCTCCTTGCTATCCAATGTGAATGGATTCTTGCCCTCAGCCTCAAGTGTTGGGTTATATCTCCACAAATGCCAGTAACCGCAAGCAACAGCAGCAGCCTCCTCTGCCTGTGATTTACCCATACCTGCCTTCAAACCGTGGTTGATACATGGAGCGTAAGCAATAATCAATGATGGTCCGTCGTAAGCCTCAGCCTCACGGATAGCCTTCAATGTCTGTGCAGGATCTGCACCCATTGCAATCTGAGCAACATATACATAACCATATGTTGTAGCCATCAAACCAAGATCTTTCTTACGTACACGCTTACCTGCAGCAGCAAACTTAGCGATAGCTCCTACCGGTGTAGCCTTAGATGACTGACCTCCTGTATTTGAGTAAACCTCAGTATCAACAACCAATACATTTACATCCTTACCTGTTGACAATACGTGATCCAATCCACCATAACCGATATCGTATGATGCACCGTCACCGGCAATAATCCACTGGCTACGTTTTACAAGGTAATCCTTATACTCAAGAACGGCCTTACATGTATCGCATCCACAAGCCTCACAAGCAGCAATAATCTGTGGAGCAAGCTCCTTGGTCTTGTCTGAGCTGTTCATATTTGCCAACCACTCAGTGAACAAGCCCTTCAACTCGTCGCTGCACTTTGGACACTCAGTTCCCTTACGGATGATGTTAGCCAAACGCTCAACCATCTTCTCGTTAGCAAGCTTCATACCCAAACCGAACTCTGCAAAATCCTCGAACAATGAGTTAGCCCAAGCAGGACCCTGACCCTTAGCATTTGTTGTATATGGAGTTGATGGAACAGATCCTGAGTAGATTGAAGAACAACCTGTAGCATTAGCTACCATCTCATGATCTCCGTACAACTGAGAAATCAACTTAACGTATGGAGTCTCACCACATCCAGAACATGCACCGCTGAATTCGAACAATGGAGTTGCGAACTGAGTATTCTTTGGATTAGCCTTGATATCTACCAAATCCTGCTTGCTTGATACCTTCTCTACGCAATAATCCCAGTTTGCAGCCTCGCTCAACTGACTCTCCAATGCAACCATCTTAAGTGCCTTACCCTGCTTGTTACCTGGACATACGTCAACACAGTTACCACAACCCACGCAATCAAGAACACTTACCTGCATACGGAATGTCATTCCATCAAACTGCTTTCCGATAGCCTTGATTGTATCGAAAGAAGCACCCTTCTGCTCCTCCTCGTTCAATACGAATGGACGGATACAAGCGTGAGGACAAACAAAAGCACACTTGTTACACTGGATACAGTTTGCAGCCTCCCACTCAGGAACGAATGCAGATACTCCGCGCTTCTCCCACTTAGCTGTACCCTGCTGCCATGTACCATCCTCGAATCCCTTGAATGCTGAAACAGGTAGCAAATCACCATCCTGTGCATTGATAGGACGAACAACCTCGTTGATGAATGCAGGAGCGTTATCCTTAGCAGCCTCCTCAATCTCAAGAGAAGCCCATGCAGGATCAACTGTCAACTGCTTGTACTCACCACCGCGATCAACAGCAGCATAGTTCTTGTTTACAACATCCTCACCCTTCTTACCGTAACTCTTAACGATGAAGTGCTTCATCTCCTCGATAGCCTGCTCTACAGGGATAACCTCGGTGATACGGAAGAATGCAGACTGAAGGATTGTATTTGTACGGTTACCCAAACCAATCTCCTGAGCAATCTTTGTAGCATTGATATAGTAAACAGTGATATTCTTCTCTGCGAAATATTTCTTAACCTTGTTTGGCAAGTTCTTAACCAACTCCTCACCATCCCATAGGGTATTCAACAAGAATGTACCATTTTCACGCAATCCGCGAGTTACATCATACATATTAAGGTATGCCTGAACGTGACAAGCCACGAAGTTAGGTGTTGTTACCAAATATGTAGAGTGGATAGGTACATCTCCGAAACGAAGGTGTGAACAGGTGAAACCTCCTGACTTCTTAGAGTCATATGAGAAGTATGCCTGGCAATATTTGTTGGTTGTCTCTCCGATAATCTTAACTGAGTTCTTGTTAGCTCCAACAGTACCGTCAGCACCCAATCCATAGAACTTAGCCTCGAAAGTTGAAGCATCGCCCAATGCAATCTCCTCCTTAGCAGGAAGTGATGTGAATGTTACATCGTCAACAATACCTACTGTGAAGTGATCCTTTGGCTGTGGAAGTGACATATTCTCGAATACGCTAAGAATCTTAGCCGGAGTTGTGTCGTTAGAAGCCATTCCGTAACGTCCACCGATAATCTTTGGAGCGTTTGCCACACCATTGTAAGCAGCAACAACATCCAAATACAAAGGCTCAGCGTATGCACCAGGCTCCTTAGTTCTGTCAAGAACAGTCAAATATTTTGTAGTAGCAGGAACAGCTGCCAACAAGTGCTTAACAGAGAATGGACGATACAAGTGAACAGCCACCATACCAACCTTCTCACCCTTAGCCTGCAAGTAATCGATAACCTCGATAGCAGCCTCTGTAGCAGATCCCATCAAAACAATTACGCGCTCTGCATCCTGAGCTCCGTAGTAGTTGAATAGACCATATTTGCGACCTGTAATCTCAGACAACTTCTCCATGTACTCCTCAACGATTGCAGGAACAGCATCGTAGAATGGGTTACAAGCCTCACGGTGTGCAAAGTAAACATCGCTATTCTCTGCCATACCGCGAGCTACAGGAGCATTTGGATTCAAACCGCGAGCACGGAACTCTGCCAATGCCTGCTGATCAACCAATCCTGCAAGTTGCTCTTGCTCGATAACCTCGATCTTCTGAATCTCGTGTGATGTACGGAATCCGTCGAAGAAGTTCAAGAATGGGATACGGCTCTTAATTGTAGCCAAGTGAGCTACTGCCGACAAATCCATAACCTCCTGAACAGAGCCCTCTGCCAACATAGCAAAACCTGTCTGACGACAAGCCATAACATCCTGATGGTCTCCGAAGATTGAAAGAGCGTGGCTTGCCAACGCACGTGCAGAAACGTGGAATACGCAAGGAAGCATCTCTCCGGCAATTTTATACATATTAGGGATCATCAACAACAATCCCTGAGAAGCGGTATATGTTGTAGTTAACGCACCTGCTTGCAATGATCCGTGAACAGCTCCTGCTGCACCACCCTCACTTTGCATCTCTTGAACCTGAACGGTCTCGCCGAAGATGTTCTTTCTTCCTGCTGCCGCCCACTCATCTACATACTCAGCCATTGTAGATGAAGGTGTGATAGGATAAATACATGAAACCTCACTGAACATATATGCGATATGCGCAGCAGCCATGTTACCATCACAAGTGATAAACTTTTTCTCGTTTGCCATTTTGTTTATTAATATGTTAATACTCAAAAATTAATTTCATTATACTATGTATCAGAAAATTACAACGAAAGTGACACCCCTCCGTAACTACGCAATTTTCAATTCTACAAATTTAGAAAAAAATTACGTTACTGACACATATTATCTCTATTTTTTTAGAAGTCAACTAATAGACTGATTAAGAACCAGTTCCTGAATTCAGACAGACGACGACATTGAAACAAGGAACTCCTCGTTACTCGACGTCATCTCCATCTGTTTCTTCACAAACTCCATTGCCTCGACCGAATTCATATCAGCCAGATAGTTTCTCAAAATCCATATCCTGTTTTGAGCAGCCGGAGTAAGCAACAAATCATCGCGACGTGTACTTGAAGCTGTAATATCAACTGCAGGGAAGATACGCTTGTTACTCAACTTTCTGTCAAGCTGCAACTCCATATTACCTGTACCCTTAAACTCCTCAAAAATAACATCATCCATCTTGGAACCTGTCTCTGTAAGTGCGGTAGCAAGAATTGTCAGCGAACCGCCTCCCTCGATATTACGGGCAGCACCAAAGAAACGTTTTGGTTTATGCAGCGCATTCGCATCAACTCCTCCCGACAACACCTTTCCTGATGCCGGAGAGACAGTATTATACGCACGAGCCAAACGGGTAATTGAGTCCAGCAAAATTACTACATCATGTCCGCACTCAACCATACGTTTAGCCTTTTCAAGCACTATATTGGCAACCTTCACGTGGTGCTCAGCAGGTTCGTCAAATGTAGATGATATCACCTCAGCATTAACACTGCGCGCCATATCAGTAACCTCCTCAGGACGCTCATCAATCAACAGAATGATCAGATAAACCTCAGGATGGTTGGCAGCAATTGCATTCGCAATCTCCTTCAACAAAACAGTCTTACCGGTTTTAGGCTGAGCTACAATCAATCCACGCTGTCCCTTACCGATAGGAGCGAACATATCCACCACCCTGGTTGATATCGACGATGAATTATTTCCGGTTATATTAAACTTCTCATCAGGGAATAACGGAGTAAGGTGATCGAACGGCACTCTGTCACGCACATCCTCGGGAGCTCGTCCGTTAATTGAGACAACCTTTACCAGTGGGAAATACTTTTCCCCCTCTTTCGGAGGACGAATCTTACCCTTTACAACATCTCCGGTCTGAAGTCCGAAAAGCTTTATCTGGCTTTGTGAAACATATATATCATCGGGCGAGGATACATAGTTATAATCTGATGAGCGTAAAAAACCATATCCGTCAGGCATTGTCTCAAGCACTCCGGTACTCTCGATAATTCCCTCAAACTCATAGAAACGATCCTTCTTGTCAAATCGCCCTTTCATTGATTGAGAATCTGCCCCCTCACTCTGAGAATCAGCATTATCATCAACCTGATTATCAACAGACTGCTCACGCTTCTCAACTATCTCATCGTTAATTATCTCTACAGGCTCAACAGCGACGCTCTCATCAATACGTACTGTCGATGGCACAGATTCCTCTGCAACAACGTCATTAGAGGTTACATTGTCCGGAGTTCCTTGCTCCTGTTGTTGAGTTCTTTGCTCCTTTCTTCTGTTTTGCCAGTCACGTCCATTGCCACGACGGAAATTCCTCTCAACACGCTCTGCTCTTACCGGCACAGAACCCTCACTCCCTGTTGAATTATCACTGATAATTGAAGAGGCGATTGGAGCTCCAATTATAGGAACATCTACAATAGGGGCATCACTCTGCTCCATCTTCGGATTTTGCGGAACATAGACTCTGTTGGTTCTACGATACACTATCTCTTTATCTCTGTCAGAAACACTACCCTGTGATCCTCCAACCTTCTCTACTCCCTGATTGAAAATTTTGACTCTGGGCTTGTTAACTCTTGCAACCTCGCTTGGTCTCATAACCTTGGGCTGCTGTTGAGTTATTTCAGGTGTAGGTCTTTCCGCTTGAACATCTAAAATCTTATAAATAAGTTCTTGCTTCTTAAAAGACTCCACCCTTTTGATTTTCATCTCTTTAGCTATTTGTCGCAACTCTGGCAACAACTTTTCGCTAAGTTCTAAAATGTCATACATAAAATAAACTGAGATTATTTAAACAGTTTTTATAGAAATCGAAACATTGCCCTGTTGATGGGGACTGAACATTTTCGACACTACAAAGTTACGAAAAAATAGAGTAGATACAAAATATTTACTACTTTTGTGTGTTAAACATATTTTAAACATCTACTATCCAGAATAATTTGGATATAACAATTAAACGATATAGAACTATGACAAGTTTGATTTTTGGACTGGGGACTGCCGAAATAATCATCATATTGGTAGTTATTGTACTACTTTTCGGTGCAAAAAAGATTCCCGAGCTTATGAAGGGGGTTGGCAAAGGAGTTAGAAGTTTCAAAGAGGGGCTAAAAGAGACAGAAACAGAGGAGAAGAACGAGGAACAAAAGTAAAATCGGTGGCAATGGCGGTTCGCCATTGCTTCGCAATGCCGCAAAATAGGCTACGGTTAATCACACTTCGAGTGCTTCTACTCCTCGCGGTTCAGCATAGTGCAAAAAAAATTGCCCTCTGCATTTGACTCGTACAATTTTACCTAACTGCTAACTGGTAACTCCTAACTAATATTGAAATGGAGAACAAATCAATCTGGGAGCATCTGGATGAACTGAAAAAGGTTATTATACAGATGCTTATTATCAGCATCACATTTGCAATAGTTGCATTTTTCTTTAAAGAGCAACTATTCGCACTGTTATTAGCCCCAAGAAACTCAGACTTCATTCTATATCAATGGATTAGCCAATTAGGCCAAATATTGAATATCCCAGAAATGAAGGTAGAACCATTCAATATTGAATTGGTAAATATCGAACTTACCGCTCCATTTATGATTCACATGAAGGTTGCCCTTTACACCGGCATCCTTATATCTGCCCCAATACTCATTTACAAACTCTTTGGATATGTATCACCGGCCCTCTATGCCTCAGAAAAGAGAGCTACACTCACAGTTCTTCCATGGGCCGTACTTCTGTTCTACGCAGGGATTATAATAAACTACCTAATAATATTCCCTGTATCATACAAGTTTTTGGCAACATACACGGTAAGCGAGGCTGTTCAGAATACCATATCACTTAGTTCATATATCAGCACGTTCACCATTCTGTCAATAATGATGGGAATATCGTTCGAGATTCCGATAGTATGTTTATTGCTTTCAAAAATTGGCATTCTAAGTGGAGCGATGCTGGCAAAATATCGTCGGCATGCAGTTGTTGTAATAATGATTATAGCCGCTATAATTACACCTACCAGCGATATATTCACTCTGCTTATAGTCTCGATTCCTATCTACATTCTGTATGAACTTGGCATCAAATTCGCCAAATAGAGAGCAGTTTGGCAATAGTTAAATTGCAAAATACAAATTTAAGAGACCAAAGATGCTTTAAACAGCCCCGGTATCAGCGTTCCAGCAAAATAACTCTCTTTGTTTCAAAAAAATCCTCGTCAAACACTTTAGACAAATCAAAAATACGAGCAGAAGGAAATGGTTTTAATTCATCGTCAAAATCACCACCCTTTAAATAGATAATACCACTTTTAACCAACTCTCCACTCTCGATCAAAGTAGCCATCGGCTCTGCAGCACCACCCTTTAAACGCCCTTTAGTGAATTTAACAAAATCAGGAAATGCAGTTACTGCCCTGCTTACCACATAATCAAACACCATATCTTTAGGCAACTCCTCTACCCTGCTATGGTATGTTGAAATATTCTTTAATCCAAGAGCCTGTGAGACCTCGTTCAATACCTTAATCTTCTTACCGATGGAATCCACTCCGGTAAATTGTACATCAGGAAACATTATTGCCAGAGGAATACTTGGGAACCCTCCTCCACAACCGATATCAATTACCTTGGCACCCGGCATAAAGTTAAAATATGCCGCCACGCCCAACGAATGTAGAAGATGGTGTGTATAGAAGTTATCCATATCCTTTCGGGATATGACATTTATCTTTGCATTCCACTCCTCATACAAGGGTTGTAACATTTCAAACCGTCCTATCTTCTCTTCTGAGAGTGTTGGAAAATATTTCAATAATAATTCTATGCTATTCATATTGCAAATGTAAGAATTGTAAAACACAATTTATCCCGAAAAGAGAAAAAAATATAGTTATTGCATAAAGTGGAAGGCTGTTAAGGAAAATGAGTAAACAAAAAATTTTATACAGATTCTAAATTGATTAACTTTGCACGAATGTTTGAAAATATTACAGATGAACAAGAGAGAGAGAGTTAAACAGATATTTCGTTTTACCATATTTTTGTGCTTCACTATTCTGCTATTCTGGTGGGTATATCGAGATCAGGATTGGACCGAAACCTTCAATGCACTCAGAAGTGATGTAAACTACACCTGGATATGGGTGGGTATAGCATTAGGAATCCTCAGTCACATAGCCAGGGCATTAAGATGGCAGCAACTTACCGATTCAATGGGATATAAAATGAGTTTGCCAAATAGTTTTATGGGAGTTATGATTGGATACTTTGCAAATATGATTATACCCAGAGCCGGAGAAGTGGCCAGATGTGGTGTTGTTGCAAAATATGAAAACATTCCTACATCCAAGCTTTTAGGCAATGTAATAGGTGAACGAGTGATAGATATGATTATTCTGCTCACTATGACACTTATAACCATAATATGGCAACTACCGGTATTCATTCAATTCTTTGAAAAATATATTGCTGTCGGCACCAATTTGGCCGATAAAGGCGACTATATGCTGAAACTTGCCTTAATCGGATTTGCCATATTAGTAGTTGCTATAACATTGATATACATCTTCAGACGCAGCAAATTGGTAACAAAACTTAAACCTTTTATTACCGGACTCAAAGAGGGTATTATTACCATAAAGAGAGTGAAAAACGTATGGTTATTCATATTCTACTCTATTTTTATATGGGTGATGTACTTTCTAATGCTGTATGTGGCATTCTTCTGCTTTGATTTCTCAAAGAATCTGGGCATTGGAGTTGCTCTTACTGCATTTGTAACGTCGTGCTATGGAATGGTTGCTCCGGTACAGGGGGGAATAGGTGCATGGCACTTTATGGTAATTGCTGCTATGATGCTATACCTGCCAAACACACCGGAAATGCAGGCAAATGTACGTACCTTTGCATTTTTATCACATGGCTCAATGACAATGTTGTATATAGTATTGGGAGCTTTGTGCATGGCTTTTATGCCACTATATAACAAATTCCGAAAACAATAAAGAGATATTAAGATATGCCACGTACCGAAGTAAAAGCCAAAAAGGCCTTGGGCCAACACTTTCTAACTGACTTAAAAATTGCTGAAGACATTACATTGGCTCTTTCAGCCGATACTACCCCCAATACATTGGAGATAGGACCGGGAATGGGTGTCCTGACACAATTTCTTCTTAACCGCAAAGATTTAAATGTTGTGGCTGTTGATATTGACCGCGAGTCAATAGAGTATCTGCACAAGAACTATATGCCCCACGCCTCAAAAATAGTATATGGAGATTTTCTTAAAATGAATATTGACGAACTATTTTCGGGCGAGGCCTTTAACATAATAGGCAATCTGCCCTACAATATATCTTCACAGATATTCTTCAAGGTTATTGAGTATCGTGATCGTATTCCACAGGTTGTCAGCATGATTCAAAAGGAGGTTGCTGAGCGTATAGCCAGCAAGCACGGAAATAAGGCCTATGGCATTCTTAGTGTATTTCTTCAATGTTATTATGATATTGAATATCTCTTTACCGTTCACGAGAATGTCTTTAACCCACCACCTAAGGTAAAGTCGGCAGTGATACGTTTAAAACGCAATGGTCGCACAGAACTTCCATGTAGTGAGAAGTTTTTCTTTACAGTTGTCAAGACTGGCTTTAATCAACGAAGAAAGACATTAAGAAATTCATTGAAGAGTTTGCTTCCGGAGGGTTTTGAATCACCCTATATGGCGTTACGGCCAGAACAACTTTCGGTTGAAGACTTCATTGACCTAACCACATTGCTTGAAAATTGCGGGAAGAGCTAACTATGCGTAAAATAGAACTGCGGCGAGGTCTCTTCAACCGAAAGCAAATCTGTGCAAATCGTATCTTTACATTTATCATTAATCTGTCAAGCTACGTTTTCTTCATTTGCAATCTAGTGGATTTGCTTTAATTTGTTATCTACCAACCCCCTAAATCCCCCTTCGTTTGGCTCACAAGTTCGCCTGCACTAATAAGGGGGACTTACTTGAGACGCTAGACAATAGTATATTTTATATTTTTAACATTTATTCCCCCCAAAAAAATAGACAATTATTTTTAGTTTTTTAATATTTCATATTGATAAATATTACAAACTGGATTAAAGTTATATAGCTACGGCAAAATAGTTACTTAATAAATAAAAAGAGCAACCTTAAAAAGATTGCTCTAATTTATTATGGGATATGTGAATTTGAACAATGAACAGAACAACTGCGTTGGAATACACATAAACCGAATTCAGGCATGATAGTAAGTGCATGTCCCATAAATGAGGTTTGAAAATGCTCATATACAACCCAATCGGTATCTGCACAAAAGCAGTAGAACTCTACAGGCAAACCTTCACTACCAGGTTCAAGCTGACGCACCATTTTTGTCATTCCCTGATGCACAAGGTTATTCTTATTCATATATCTCTCCATACTTCGGGTATATAGAACTACATTTACATTCTCGGAATCAAGATCCTCTGCTGTAATCAACCCATTATCCAATAGTGAGGCAATCTCATCATCGGTACAGCAACGAATCGAGTGAAAATTAATATTGACCGAACGCTTCATTCTACGACCTCCACTCTCACGCATTCCACGCCAGTTCTGAAAGGCATCACTCACCAATGCATATGGAGGAATAGTAGTAATTGTCTTATCCCAGTTCTGAACCTTTACTGTTGTCATCGACACCTCAATAACCTCTCCATCTGCACCCGCTTTAGGTACACAAATCCAATCCCCTGGACGTAACATATCATTTACCGACAACTGAATACCTGCAACAAATCCAACTATTGAGTCTTTAAAAACCAACATCAAAACCGTTGCGGCAGCTCCAATTCCTGTTATAAGAGTTAACGGCGATTTTCCTATCACATTTGCAATAATAACTATAATTCCAAGGCATATCGCAATTAACTTTAACATTTGGTATACGCCATGCAAAGGGCGATCTTTAAGAGAGCTGTAATTCGATGATATTGTATCAATTGATTCAATCAGTACACACACAAATTTAATGATAATGGCTATTAAATAGACATTCATCACTCTCCATATCAATTCATGGAATGTAGTGTCATCTTGTTCAAAAAAGAGTGAAATAAAAAAGTATGCTACAATAGCAGGAACAAGTTGCCCTATTGTCTTCAACATCTTATCGCTGAACAGAACATCATCCCATTTCACACTGGTTCTACTTATTACCTTTTTGATCATTGGGAATATTAATCTGCGTACCAAAATACCACAGAGCATTGATACGAACAGAATAACAGCAAAGAATATTCCATCCTTTATCCACGATTCCGATGATGAGTCTATATTCAATATAGACAGAATCTCTTCAACTAATTTTCTCATACTACTTACTCTGCATTATACTTCTCAAGCGCCTGCTCAATCTCTTCATCACTCATCTCTTCATCATCATTCTCATCCTCGCTCATAGAGAATTTTGGCAAGGCATAACTCTTGTCTTTAATCTCATCAAGGAAATCTGATATTTTATCTTTCAAATCTATCCTTATTTTATGAACGTCATATTTTGATGTTGGTTTCAACAAATCTTTATATTTGGCCTTTGTTATCCTGAATTTCATATCATCTGAATCTCCCTTAATAGTCAAACCAAATTTGAACGGAATAGGACTATCCAAAATTGAGATGTGATAATTATATGACATATCCAATCCCTGACGACCGCCGACGGCTGCTTTGTATCTATCCATCCTGAAGACAAAAGGATATATATCAATCATTCCATTACTCATTGAGAGAGAAACAGAAAGCGAATCAATGAGGTTCCTTTTTCTATTCTTAAACTTAAGCTTTTTTGCTATCATTGAGAAGGTTTCACCATCCATAAGAACCAGATCTTTACCATCAATGCAAGCTGCCGCATTAAGTGAATTCATATCCACACTCATATTCCGATCCCAATTACCGGCAACAGCAAAATCAAGATTTACGTTACCTGAAAGTGATTGCAACATTGGCATAATTGTATCAAATTGGGGGACAGCCTCAAGAAGACTTCCTATCTGAATATTGCGCATTGTCATTGCGACACCGGCAAATGCCGACGTTGTATCTTCAGCCGTATATAATCCACGGGCCAAAAGATCACCCAATGTGGAATTTACACTCATTTCACTCATGGTCAATACTCCGCTATTGACATTGAACGAGGCTACAGCATCTTTCATTCTCCACTTGCCAAGAGTCATGTTTTCGGCAGTAAAGTTACAATCAACATTATAGATTTCCGGAATGACATATACGTGATTCAATACAATCGGAGCTACTGTATCGGCAATCTCTTCTGTGTATAGATCACCATTTGGTTGCTCTTCCGCCATATCAACCATCTCCAGACGAGCCTCCTGAGTTGCCTTTTTATCCTCAATCAAGGTGTCTTTGCGCGAAGCGATTATTGAGTCTATACGCATTCTGAATTCATTGCCACGATCCATTGCCGTTAACAATTGGTTGATGTTAACACGCTTCGCATTTACATCAAGTTGCATTGAGACTGTATCGTTGAGAATCAGCCAATCCCATGCATTATCAATTCTTCCCTTAATGGTAAATTTAGAACGCCCTACACCCACATCCTGACCTATTAACTCAACACTTGTTGAATCTGTCTTAAATGTTAATAACGGGCTCTGTATCATTAATGGATAGTGCATTGTGTATAATCGCAATCTCTTGACTATAAAATTTGAAGTTTGAACCCAGCGTTTGCTTTCAGGGCTAAGTTTATGACCATCAAGCGTAAACTCCAGCCTTTGAACATACAATCTATCCTGGAATGGTGTAAAGCTTAATGAATCGGAAACTATCTCGGCCTTTACCTTAGGCAATCTTCTGTTACTTTTATCCGAATACAAGCGCGCCTTAACATCAAGGAATTTTGAATCGAACCAGGTTGTATCATATCTGTCTGCTCGCATATTGCGCCATACAAGTGATGCAGAGAGTGGAACTATTGCAGTGGTATCCTGAACCTGAGCAGTGCGAAGTGAGATTCGCAATGAATCGGAAGATATTACATTGTGACTGCCTAACTCTACCCTCATGGAATCGTATCTGATAGTACCCCCTAACGGTGATATTTCAGGAATGGCATTTGATTTTACCATAACCCGTTTGGCATCTTTATCAACTCGAGGTCTTATCATTCCTGTACCCATATTTATTGAGGCTCCATCAATATATAAAAGTATAGAATCTGATGGCAGTTCAAAATAGAATTCCGGAATATCAAGATTACCTCCAGCCTTTATTTTTCCGTAGTTACTTGATGTAATGTCAGAGAGTTTAAAGTTGGTCCTTAGAGTACCATCAATATCTCCGCGAGCCACAACTCCCAATGTATCAGGGAATAGAGACAACATTCTCTCGGCATCTACATTTAATTTTGTAGTCAATAGAACTTTAGGATCGGTTGTAAGTTCGGAAATCTGACCTGTAACATTTGCAACGATTCCCGTACCAACCAAATTCATTCGGTTAATAACTATATTCTGATGTTTCGGATCATTCAAATCAAGATCAACAAGGATATTTACATCCAAAGTATCTATTTTGCCATCAAGATCCTTATGGGCAAAACTGACATCCTTGGTTCTGAATACACCATCAATATATGGAAGAGAATTTTGATTCAATGCTCCATATATTGAGCCGTTGCAGGCTACTTTTCCTCCTACTGTTATCCCCTGAGCAAATTCAGTATAACGCTTAGGCACAATCTTCCATAATTCATTCAATTCTGGCAATCTTGCTTTGTACTTCAAATCAAGTTCAATTCCGTCAATATCTATGGTCGTATCCTTGCGGATAGAACCATCACATGAGAAGGAGATATTATTAATTCTGACATCAGTCTTGTTTAAAACTATTGCAGATGAATCATTTTTCACAAAGAGTTGTCCTTTAACCCCCACAGACAACTCATTAAGAAGAGGCTCTTGTGCAGAAATATACTTAATTTTCTGCGAGTCGAAATCCATATCAACAAAGAGACCTCTATCTATAGACATTCCACCTCTGAGTTTTAATGAACCACCAATCATATCAAACAGATCATTAGTTGTTCTGTCGTCATATCTGATATCGGCATTGGTAATTGTAAACTCCTTTATACCGAATCCTGCAATAAAGGTATCTCCCGACTCTTCAGTTACAATCTCTAAGGTATCAACTCCCGACTCCTCAATAAACATATCCCAGTTTGATGTAGAATCGGGATAGATTGTATAATTTGCCCTGACACTATCAATAAAGACTCCGGCAAAGACAAATTTTCCTGCCAGCAAGGGCAGTGCAGACATCGCAATATCTGCTTTTTTTACAGAAAGAAGCGTATCTTCTGCTGTCGGGATATAGAGTGAGTCCTTCACTTTATCTGTGGTAACAACCAGATTATCAACGGCCAATGTCATTGATGGAAATCTACTGAATAGCTGTAATTTGTACTCATCAGCGTCAATACTTATACTCAGATTCTGATCCGTATAATCTGTTATTATACTACGAATTTTATCATCGCTGCAATAATATGTTACAGCAATTATAAAAATCAACATAACAGATACGATAGCCGAAGCTATTATACCCAACACTCTTAATACTCCACTTCTCTTTTTCATCTTAATAACAGTGCTGTTTGAGAATTACAGATAGTCTTCAAAGTAGTTTGTAACCTTCTGCATCAGGTGAATTCTATCCTTACCCATTACATTATGCTCGGCACATGGATATGGGAAATAATCTACCTGAACATTGTTTTTTATACACTCTCGGATAAAGCTCAAGCTATGCTCCCACACTACAACATTATCAATCGCTCCCTGACATATCAACAACTTGCCCTTCAAATCTTTTGCCTTGTTTATGAGCGAGGTCTTCGCAAAACCATCAGGATTGGTTTTTGCAGTCTCCATATAACGCTCGCCATACATTATCTCGTACCACTTCCAATCAATAACAGGACCTCCGGCTACCGCAACCTTAAATATATCCGGATAGTTTGTTATCAATGAGATTGTCATAAATCCTCCATAACTCCAACCATGTACTCCAACTCTATTTCTGTCGCACCATGAGTGTGATAGCAGCCACTCCATACCCTTTATCTGGTCTGCCATCTCAGCCTGACCACAATACTTGTGAATTGCTCTTTCGTACTCAGCGCCCCTATTAGGAGTTCCCCTGTTATCCATTACAAACACCACATATCCATGCTGCGCCATATACATCTCCCAATAGCGAATCTCTGCAAGCCAGCTATTTTTCACCAATTGAGAGTGTGGACCTCCATATACATACAGTATTACCGGATAACACTTGGTTGAGTCAAAATCTATTGGTTTGATGAGACGGTAATAGTTATCATACACTCCATCGGCACTCTTAACTGTACCAATTGTAACCTCGCCCACATTATAATCAGCCAAAGGATTATTACAAACGGTTATACTCTTTACAACTTGTCCATTATTTTTGACAAGCTGTTTCACTCCGGGAACATTCAATGAAGAGTATGTATCGATAAAATAGTTCATATCTGCACTGAATGTAATTTTATGCCATCCCGGCTCCTTGGTCAATCTGCTTTTTTTGCCACTCTTGATATCAACACTGAAAAGATGATTATCTATTGGCGATACCTCGGCTGAGGTGTAATATACTCTTTTGCCATCATATCCGACAAACTCTACATCAGCATCTACCGGGGTCAAACGCTTAATTAATTTTCCATCAGTACCATACAGATAAAGGCTCTTGTATCCATCACGACAGTTTGTTGTATAGATAAACTTATCACTGTCATTACTCAGGAAATACAATGAACGGATTGGCTCCATGAATCTGCTCTCTGTATCTGTGAAGAGTGTATTGATAAAGGTGCCATCAGCAGCGTTATATACATTGAGGTGCATCTCCTTTTGAGCTCTGTTCAATACCTGAATATATACCTTGTCAGACTCTGGTGCCCATGTGATGTTTGTCAGGTAACGCTCCTTGTCAAAATCAGTAACATTCATTTTAGTACTCTTACCACTCTTGAAATCATACACATATAGCGATACAATCTCGGATGCCATTCCATTCATCGGGTACTTGATCTCAACCAAAGAACCCGTACGAGTAGTGATATCCAACAATGGAAAATTGGTTACATTGCTCTCATCTTTCTGATAATATGCAAGTTTCTCTCCATCTGGCGACCAAAATATTCCATTTGATATACCAAACTCGCTGCGACTTACAGTTGTTCCACTGACAATGTTCTTATCCTTCTCATTGGTTATTGCTATTTCGGTACCATCATTGAAGTAGAGGTTATTACCTACAACGTATGCCACACCGTTACGCTTGGCATTATAGGTTATATCGGTAGCGCCTTTAGGGATTGAAATGGCCTTATCTACCCTTTTGTTGATTAAATCAATCACAACAAAACGGCCATTATTCATTAAAGAGAGTTTTCCCTCTGCACACATAGAGAAATTAGGAAATCCCTTTAAATTTGAGTTCAAAACTCCATTCAATTCTGCCAGACTCAATACTTCGGTTTCTGTTAGTTTTTGTGCATTAACAGCAACCAGGCTACTACCCTTTAGATAGATATAATCACACCCTGTTGCATCCCAGGCAGTAAATTGCGTTCTTGGAATAATATTATATCCCATAACCGCCTGCTCCATAGTCAGCACCTTCTCACCACTTTTATCATTCGGATTAGCCATAGTTGACACAGCCATCGCCGCCATTACAATTGTTGTTAAAACTCTTTTCATATTTCACTATTCAAAATCATCCATTGCACTCTCACCAACCTTGCTCTTGATTTTTGGCAAGGCTATATGATATCTGACCGACAAAATTCTTGATATAAAAATCACAAGAAAACTTATAACCTCGGTCCACAGAATATCCAATCCAAGTTTTTGACACAGACCAAAAACCAATCCTCCCAAGATACATAATGTAGCATATAACTCTTTACGGAAGATAAGGGGGATCTCATTAATTAATATGTCACGCAATACTCCACCGGCAGTTGCTGTCAACAAGCCCATTCCGGTAGCCACCCACAATGGGAATCCGAATGAGAGGGTCTTCTCAACTCCAACAACTGCATACAGAGCCAGTCCGACAGTATCAAAGATAAAAAATGCAGACTTCATTCTAACCACATATTTTGCAAAGACCACTGTATAGATCAATGCAACTCCGGTTATAATCAGATATATTGGATTTGTCATCCAAAATGGTGTTGTATTCAACAACACGTCACGAATGGTTCCTCCACCAATCGCAACTGCCAATCCAACAACATACGCTCCATACCAATCAAAATTTTTGGCAGCAGCAAGGCGCAATCCGCTTATTGCAAAAGCGAAAGTACCAATAAACTCCATTACCCACATTAAATTCATAGCTCACACTCCATTTATGCCTAATAGGCCTGTTTGTCTCCTTTTATTATGTTGGCGATGGTCATAAATATAATCTTTATATCCAACCACACCGACCAATTCTCTATATAGAATATATCCTTTCTTACTCTTCCCTCCATTCGCCACAACTCCTTCGTCTCACCACGAAAGCCGGTAACCTGCGCCCATCCGGTCAATCCCGGTTTTGCCAGGTGTCTTACCATATATCGCTTTACAATATTTGAGTAGAACTCTGTATGTTGCAACATATGTGGGCGAGGGCCCACAAGCGACATATCACCTTTTAATACATTGATCAGTTGTGGTAATTCATCAATGTTACTTTTTCTCAGAAAATTCCCAAAAGGAGTTTTTCTTGGATCATCACGCTCTGCCTGACGGCTATCTGACTCGCTGTTCATTCGCATGGTTCTGAATTTATAAATGGTAAATACTTTACCATTGAGTCCGGAACGCTCTTGTTTGAACAGTACCGGTCCGGGTGATGTTATCTTTATTATCAATGCCACCACAAGATAAATCACCGGAAATAGCGTTATGAGGAAGAGAGCAGATACAACAAAATCAAATACTCTTTTGATTATCCTGTTACCTTGATTGAGCAAGGGCTCCTCTCTGTCCTTCAACACTAAGACATCGCCCATCAAGGCGTGCCTCATATTACGCATTGGAAAGGACAATAAGTTAGGCACCTCTATAAAACGCACACAATGCTCTTCGCATACTCTGTACAGATGTTCAACCCGTCCCTTATCCGAAAAGTCAAGACAACAATAGATCTCCTCAACTCCACTTCTCTCTATCCAACCATCAACTCCCGATATTGATCCTAAATACTCCTTCTCGTTCCGGCTCCACCTCTTATCAGGTATATCGGAAAAATATCCCAGACATCTATACCCCAGACCAACATCATGCAAACGGAACCATAAATCTCTTGCGCTATCATTTGTTCCGACAAAAGCGACATATCTCTGTTTGTAAATTTCAGAACTGCGAAGCCTTCTTACCAAAGCTATACACACAATTCGCCATACAAACAGTGCTACATACCATATCGAATAGAAGATAAAGATATTAAAGCCAACAACATTTGTATAGTGTCGGGAATAGTCCACTCTGCATACAACAAGATACACGGTTACTGAAGTTGCATGAAGGAGTAACATTTTAAATGTTGCCGACAAGATATCTTCGATATTCACAAACCGCTCCATAAGTGGCGGAGGCCACAGGATAATCGATGGCAAATAGAATAGATTCACCAAGAAAAAGAACACATATCTTTCAGAATAACCATCAAGTTCGATTAATCCGAAATATTGCAACCACATCAAACTTGCAACTCCGAATAACAAATTCAACAAAATTAAATCTCCAACTATTACTCCCCACTTTGCTATTGTTGTATTCTGTAGAATTTGTCTCATTGCAAGTATGAATTGGTTACTGACTTTCGCTCACCCCTGCTATCTGATCAACATTCAGATCGGATTCGCGTCTATCACCTCCTACGTCATATTGCTTCAAAGGGTTTGCAGTAAGCTCGGAATATTGAGTTCGGTTTCTGCAAACATCCATTGCTACATATATTGCATTTCTCAATCCACTCTCATCAGCATCGCCACGCTCTACCATGTTATATCCCATACCATGAACCGTAGTAGTCAATACACATGGCAATCCGGCAATCGAAATCACACCACTATTATCCTCAATATATTTAAATGGGATAAGTCCCTGATCATGATGAAGAGCCAGAACTATGTCATACTTCTCATACATCGCCTCGGCAAAAAAACGATCAGCAGCGTAAGGCCCAACAACAAAGATACCCTCTTCGCGAGCCTGTACTATTGCTGGTTTAATGATTCTCTCCTCCTCATCTCCAAAGATTCCATCTCCGGTTGAACCATTCAATGCCAATATTGCAATTCTAGGTTTATCAAGAGCAAAATCGCGAATCATTGCCCTGTTTATCATCTTGAACCGTTTGATAAGATTTGGAATGGTCAGCTGAGACAATGAATCTCTGACACTCTTTCCTGAAGTCAAAAAGGCTATTTTCATCTTTTGACCGATATACAACGGCATTAAGAACTCACTCTCATAGCGTACTGACAAATAGTGTATAAGCGAGGTCGCACGCTCCAGATCAAAGGCATAATCACCCATCGGTGCAGTTACCAGAGCATCAATCCTGTTATTATCAATATAATCCAATCCCTGACGCAGAGCCAACATAGCACACTCATCAGAATCACGGGTCTCAATTCCCGGATCAACACGAACATCATCGCTGAAACAGTTGATTATATTTGAACGCTTATCAGAGGCCTCTTCCGGTTTCTGAACCAGATTCATCGTAAGATTAATCGGTTCTTCAGAACGCTCCAATCCTTTCTTATAGTATGCAAGAACCTTTGAAGAACCTATCACCAAAGGTGTACACACTTCACACATTCTATTCTCGGCCAGAATCTTAACCAGGAGTTCACTACCTATACCATTAATATCGCCTTGTGCAAGGCCTATTATCAATTTTTCATCCATAACTATTATCTGTTGTATTTAGAATCTGTTTTAAATTTATTGTTTTATTTTCAGGATTATACGATGAAATATGTCGATCCTTCTTCTCATCATATACATCCTCGATTGTTATCAAAATTCCACTCTCCTCAACTCCCCCAAAAAATGGGTTTAACGATGTTCCAAAGAGTTTCATTGTGGGTGACAACCCCATATATGCATTTACTAATGGAGGTATATTCTCGCCTAAGGTTCTTATGCTCTTTGAAAGAGCTCTGTACTCCTCTGCATAGTTTTCACCTGTAAATTGCAACTCCATAGAGCTGCTATCCGGATAAATTGCATACTTCTCCTTTGGAGTTACCAAACTCTCCTTATCCTCAAAATAACACCTTAGGAATGTCAGCAACATATCTCTTGCCGAGACATTATAACTGCGATACATTGTAACCTTGCCCATAAGGAACTTTATATCGGGGTTATCCACTGTAAGCGCACCCAAACCATCCCATAAGTTATCCAATGCGTATAGGGATTTACGCTTCATCTGGGTTGACTGATACTTGGGGTGGACAAAAGAACGACCAAGCTCTATGGTATATGGAATATACTCCTCGATAAACCTGGCTGACATATCAAATATCTCAGTCATAGCCATTTCTGGTACCCCATTCACACCTACAGGCATCTCATCACACCTAAGATAACGATATCCGCCGATAATCTCCTGCTCTTCCGGGTCCCATACAATCAACTGCTTGCATGGATTATTCTCACGTATATCAAACTCATCAATGTCGCACTCCTTTCCGGTTCCGCCTCCTGCCGCGCGAAAAGCCAACTCACGGACACGGCCAACCTCTTTCATCAGATTGGGTGCTTCATGAGCAGTAAAAATATATATCTCATTGCCACCTTTATTACTTGACCGCAAAAATCTATCCTCAGTCAATTCACTAAGTAACAATGACTTTTCTACTGCTTCACATATATTATTCAATCTATCATCCATTTCACCTTCCTCCTGTCAGCAAAACTATATACATTTAGCAAAGATAAGAATTATTAGTATAATTTCTCATAAAAAAATGTTACTTTTGCGACGAAATTTTTAAACAGATTTAGAAGCTGTTTAAAATTTATTTCGTGGTTATTTGAGAAAGATTTTTGAGGATAGATTTCACTTCGTAGCGAAGGCAATATAGCATATTGCCAAGATGGGAAGTGAAATATAAACCAAAAAGATTCTCAAAGAAACCGAAACAATTGTAAGTAATGTAAGAAATACATAAACAATAA
>JAGBFU010000002.1 GCA_017936285.1 Marinifilaceae bacterium
ATTGTGATATTCTTGAAGGTAGCACTCCAACAAATATAAAGTATGGTTTTCCTCGTATTGTGCCGATACTTCCTGGTATGACAGGTGTACACAAGGGCATTGTCTTGCAACCAAATGCAAATCTTAATCAAGATATAGAAATTAGTTGGCGTTTGAATGCAGATGGAGCATCTATCAAAAGTGGAAAAATAAATTTAAAGGATATACCGAGAAAATAATATTCCACATTGTTTATACCCACGAATAGGGATTATGAACTGAGGTGGAGCAAAAATTCAAAGCATCCGCTTGTATTTCAAAATAAAGCACTACCTTTGTATCAAAGTAGGAACTCGACTCTGCGAGACACTGCAAAATGGTGCAGAATTTGGGTGGAGCAATATCGGGAGATTACGTTTGTAGCTATTCTTTAACGCGAAGATATAGAGCCATTTAGAAATGAAACTCATTTTCTGGTGGCACCAAAGCAAAGTGAAGCAGTTACAGAAAAGTAGCTGCTTTTTTTGTTCTATGCAATCTGGCTTAATTTCTCGGCTATGATAGCCTTAAAAGTCTCTTTCATCGCGTCGGCCCTCAGTAAATAAGTGGGACATCTTTCAAATATTTTCATTTCTGTTTAAGGTTAATTATCTTTATGGCATGAAAAATGGTTAAATAATCAAATATCAAATCCTATGAAAGCACAGCAACTCTTACTCCCGATTATTGTCCTGACTATAGCAACTGCCGGATTAAATGTGGCAAGTGGTCAGGGGCGTAAAGAACAAAGAGCTCCAATGACCTTTACGAATCCCGATATGCATGATCCGGTAATGGCGGTGGGCGAGGATGGCCGTTATTACATCTTTTCGACGGGTATGGGCGTGGGAGTTATCTCAAGTTCCGATATGAAGGAGTGGCGCTTTGAAAGGCCGGTATTGGCACAAGCTCCACAGTGGGCAATGGACTCGGTACCGGGTTATCGAGGTCACACCTGGGCTCCCGACATTATCTACCACAACGGTCTGTGGCATCTCTACTACTCATGCTCAACCTTTGGCAAGAACGGTAGTGCCATCGGTCATGCGGTAAATAAAACGCTTGACCCAACCTCGCCCGATTTTAAATGGGAAGACAAAGGGGTAGTTATTGTTTCTCACAGAAACATAGATAACTGGAATGCGATTGATCCAAATGTGATTATTGATGGGCGAGGCTGCCCGTATATGACCTATGGTTCATTTTGGGATGGAATCCAGCTTATTCAGCTGTCCGATCAGGATATGCAGACTCCATTAACAAAGCCGGTAACTATAGCACGACGCTCAGTTGCACCAGTTGAACTTGGCAAGATAAAATTCACCAAAGAGCCTGCAGGAACAATCGAGGCTGGCGATAATGCAATTGAAGCCCCCTTTATCATAAAGCGTGGAAAGTATTACTACCTTTTTGTCAGCTTTGACTACTGCTGTCGTGGTGAGAACTCGACCTACAAAACAGTATATGGCCGCTCTAAAAAGGTAACGGGCCCCTATCTGGATAAGGAGGGTAGACCTATGGAGTATGGAGGCGGAACTTATCTGTACGGTCCCGATGAAACCAATTTCGGAATAGGACACTGCTCTGTATATGAGATAGATGGTGAATACTACTTCGTTTCACATGCCTATCTCAGGGAGTATGACGGCCGTTCAAAACTTTTCATCCGAAAGCTCCAATTCGATAAAAAGGGGTGGATAATCGCCCAATAATCGTCTGATAATCGTCTGATAAACTTCTGATATTCGCCAGGCAACTGCAAAAAAAATGCTCCCTCGCACAAAAACGAGGGAGCATTTAATATATTGAAGTTACAATTACTTCTGCTCAAGTTGTAGTGTGATAGTTGGCTGATCGCAAACCTCGGTTGGGCCAAAGTACTGAATAGGACCAGGATAAACATAGCTTGTATATCTTGCCCATGTATCACGCTTAGAGATGAAATACTTGTAAGGAGCGCCATCAAGCTCAACAAGAGCCTTGCGGATAACCGGCTTCATCTTACCATTACGCTTCTCAAGGTTCATCATCATTGTGATAGGTACACCACCGGCAATCCACTGCTCAGCAGGAGCTGTAGTGTTCTTGATGATTGACATATAACCGGTCTTACCATTAGCAATCAAGCGGGTAGCATTGAATCCAAGGCTATAGCAGTAGTCTGCATCATAGTTTGATGGGGCTGCGCAACGTCCCTCGTAACCAAAGAAGTGGTGCTGTGAAGCAAACTTACCAACATACTTGCCGGCCTTCTTCATCTTATCAAGCTTTGTTGCAACCATATGAGAAAGCAACTTCTCAGTCTCAATAAGTGATACCTGTACGTTTCCGTGTGGATCTCTGTCAAGAGCCAACTGCTCGGCAACCTCGGTTGGAAGAGAGTTGAACACCTTCAAATTCTCCTCAGATATATGCTCCTTCACATAGTCAAGTTGCTTGTTGCGAGCAACCTCCTTAGCCTCCTCTGTTGCAAGAACATCGTTAAGCTCAGCGATAAGCTTCTTGATTGCAGGAATAAACTCAATGATTCCCTCAGGAATAAGAACTGTACCAAAATTGTTACCATCAGCAGCACGTGCGGCAACTGCATCTGCGATGTAAGCAACTACATCATCAAGAGACATAGCCTTCTCCTCAACCTCCTCACTGATAAGACAGATATTTGGCTGACACTGAAGCGCACACTCAAGAGCAATATGGCTGGCAGAACGTCCCATCAACTTGATAAAGTGCCAATATTTACGTGATGAGTTACAATCGCGCTGGATATTACCGATAAGCTCAGAATATGTCTTACAAGCTGTATCGAATCCGAACGATGTCTCAATCTGCTCATTCTTCAAGTCTCCATCGATAGTCTTTGGACAGCCAATAACCTGAACGCCATACTCCTTAGCTGCATAGTACTCAGCAAGAACACATGCGTTGGTATTTGAGTCATCGCCACCAATGATAACAAGAGCCTTGATATTCAACTCGCGAAGAATCTTGATACCCTTCTCGAACTGCCACTCCTCCTCAAGTTTTGTACGACCAGAACCAATAATATCGAAACCACCGGTATTGCGGTACTCATCAATCATATCGCTTGTGATCTCCATATACTTATGGTCAACCAAACCTCCGGGACCAAGAATGAATCCGTAAAGCTTGCTATCCTTATTCAAAGTCTTGATTCCATCGAAAAGACCGCTGATTACGTTGTGACCTCCGGGAGCCTGACCTCCTGAAAGAATAACACCAACGTTGAAAGGAGCAATCTCGTTCTTCTCGCCAGCCTCGAACTCGATAACAGGCATACCATAGGTATTTGGGAACAACTTCTTAATCTCCTCCTGATTTCCTACTGATTGAGTAGGATCACCCTCTTTAGCTTTAACCGGACCCTGAAGAGCCTTAGGTAACTTTGGCTGATAGACAGCTCTTGCTAACTGCAATGGACTTTTTTCCATATCGACTTAATATTAATTAATAAAAAATTTAGAATCAATTTCCTACTCGGCGCCCGCATTTTGATTACTCAATACCGCACAACACGCCAAACAACGCAAAGATACATTTATTGTAGCAAATATCAAAACAGATGTTTGAAATTTATTGTTAATGTATTTTTTGCGCGCTTTATAATCGTTTCGGCTTCTTTGATAATCTTTTATATGGGCGAGGCCTTAGCTCTACATCACATCTGACTCACTGATAAGATTATTAATCAGAGCATAAACGGTAAGTCCGGCTACAGATTTAATACCGGTCTTGGCAACAATATTCTTTCTATGTGTAATGACAGTATGTGGAGAGATATTAAGGGAATCGGCAATCTCTTTATTTTGCATACCCCTGGCAACGGCAATAAGTACATCGGTCTCCCTATCCGACAGTTCGTAATTGTTTTTCTCCTCCTTGGTGCTCTCCTTTGCCAACGCCTCTTTCAGTTTATTCTCAATCTCCTGACGGCTGTCATTAATATCAATGGTCCCCCTGAATTGTTTCAGAATACTCTGCTCTATATACGAGTATGCCAATGCAACTACAGGAGTCTCTTCAAATAGGGTTGTAATTGTATCGCCCTTAACAACTCCCTCCATAGTAGGGTTTACCACAACAACATCCGGCTTGCATGTAACTATCTTCTGTTGAAGCTTATCTATACGTCCAGCATCATCAACTACCTCAAAAAGCGACGATCCCTCCATAACCTTAGAGAAGCCTAAAGCGACAATCTGTGACTCCTCGCCCAAAACAACCTTTCTCTTTTTCATGGCTATCTATTCTCAAGAAGTTGTACATAAGGTGCAAGAATCTTATCCTCGATAAGAGTATGTCTGTCAATATCCTCGGCCAATCTGAACAGATCAAAAAGAATAGATATACGCTCTTCCTGCATAATCCCTCCTGGAAGATATTTGATAATAATGCTCTTCAAATCTGACAACTTATCCTCAATATTGGTATGGTTATTCTCAAAAATCTCGATAGAAAAGTTATCACTCTTTACACCTTTAAGCAATCCCTGCACATACGGAAAAAGTTGTTGCTCCTCATACTCGAAGTGGTTTATAACCTCGTTGCAGTATCCCTTGTAGAAATTTTTGAGAAGCCTTCCATCTTTTTCCGGCATAGCCTCGGCCAGACGATTAAGATGGTGTTCAATATGCGGAATTCTTGAATTCAGATAATATTTATGCGATGCCCTTAGATAGCTAAGCAAAGAATCTATATCCAGATTCTCAATCTCATATTTCGTTGGCATGTAATTGGGCGATGAATAGAGATTACAAATAATCATAAAGAGCGAGGTGTCAATGCCATACTCGTTACATACATCCTCAACACTCTTCTCTCCAAAACCAAGTTCGATGCCAAAGCGAGGCAAAATCAGGATAGTATTTCTATTGCTGCACACCACCTCGGCAAGTTTCATATCTCTTGAAAATATATTCTGTTTCATAATGGTAACGATTAGAAATCGGTTATTTCTTTATAATGGTTTAGGTCTCTTTCAAAAGCCCTGAAATTTTACCGCTAAGTTACATTTAATTTTTACTCTTTGGTGGAATAAAATAGGTGAAAATGGTAAAAATCCCTATAAATAGGGATGAAATTCATTCAGAACGGCAAAAAATGGGGATGTACAGATATTGGCGAAGCTCTAATTTTGTATCGCTGGAGAGAACGGAATGCCCCCTCCTGATAAACTAGAGTTTTTAGTGATAGTAAGCATATTGTTTTGGTGATAATCAAAGGGGTATAACTAAAATATATCCCTTTGATTGTTGTTTTTGGAGGAGCTTACCTTCTATGATAATAGTGGCAATATAGAAACAAGTAGATATGACAAGAGTAATGCGAATTTTTGCACTAATTGCAGGAGCAATCCTCTACACGGGAGTAGTAGGGGCAGTAACGCCGGTAGGCAATGGAAATCAAATTTCAGGACATGTAATTGAAGCTGGTTCAGAGATTGACATTCCGGCAGCATCAATAGTAATCCTTGAAACGAATCGAGGAACAATAGCCGATGAAACCGGGCACTTCTCATTTAAAAATGTAGAATCGGGGAAATACACATTAAGGGTATCGGCATTGGGCTACAAGACAATGGAGAAAGAGGTTTTGGTCTCAACCGATTATGTTGCAGTAGTTCATTTTGCCCTTGAAGAGGAGAGTTATTTGACCGACGAGGTTGTGGTGTCGGCAAACAGAAACGAGGTAAGCCGCAAGGAGGCACCTGTAGTAGTAAACGTAATGAGCGAGAAACTATTTATGACAGTCAATGCGCCCGACCTTGCCAAAACCTTGAATTACCAATCAGGCCTACGTGTCGAGAACAACTGTCAGAACTGTACCTTTCCACAGGTACGAATTAACGGGCTTGATGGCCCCTACTCACAGATACTTATCAACAGCCGTCCGGTAATGAGTGCCTTAAGCGGTGTATATGGTCTGGAACAGATTCCCGCCAATATGATTGACAGAATCGAGGTGGTTCGCGGAGGAGGTTCAGCCCTCTTCGGTGCGAATGCTGTCGCAGGAACAATCATCATCATAACCAAAGACCCTGTCAACAACTCATTCCAGATTGGCGGAAACTTCTCATGTATGGATGGCCAATCGTGGGAACAATACTACGGAGGTAATGCATCGCTCGTATCAAAAAGCAACACATACGGAATTGCGCTCTATGAAACCTATCGAAACCGTAATCCATACGATCGTGATGGTGACTCCTTCTCGGAGGTTGGAAAACTGAATTCCAACACCTTTGGAATGCGTGCCTACTATCGTCCGTCGCACGAGAGCAGAATCAACATAGAGTATCACACAACAAATGAGTTCCGTCGAGGAGGTAACAAATTCGACCTTCAGCCACACGAGAGCGACATCACTGAACAGACAAAACACATCATCAACAGTGGAGGATTGACTTATGATCAATTCTTCAAAGAGCGTAAACACAAAATATCGCTCTTTGGTTCTATTCAGCACGTTGACAGAAACAGCTACTATGGAACCGAACAGGATCCCAACGCCTATGGAAAGACTGATGACCTGACCTGGATAACAGGAGCAATGTATGTAGGAACCTTCTACAAATGTCTCTTTGCGCCATCGGTATTGACTGCAGGAATAGAGTATCAGAATAACTCACTTCACGACATCATGACCGGTTATGACCGAGACATGAAACAGGATGTTCGCATTGCCAGTGCCTTTCTTCAGAACGAGTGGAAGATGGGCTACTTTACAATGCTTTTAGGATTGAGAATGGATAAACATAACCTTATTGACGATCTTATTTTCAGTCCACGAGTAAACTTTCTATACAAGGCTAGCGAGGCCTTTCAGGCTCGTCTTACCTGGTCAACAGGATTCCGTGCGCCGCAAGCCTACGACGAGGATCTGCATTTGACAGCGGTAGGTGGCGAAAATGTTCAGACTATCCTTGCAGATAACCTTAAAGAGGAGCGCTCAAACAGCTTCAGTGCATCGGTAGACTGGTCAACAAGCTTTGGTCATTGGCAGGCAAACCTTATGGGCGAGGGCTTCTATACCGACCTGAGTGATGTCTTTGTCATTGAGAGCATTAGTCCTGAATTACAGGAGCGTCGCAATGGCGATGGAGCCGAGGTATATGGAGGAAACTTCGATGCGAAAATAGCTCATGGAAAAGAGTTTGGGTTACAGTTGGGATTTACTGCGCAGAAGAGTATGTACAAATCACCTGAGGTATGGGCAGAAACCGAAGAGGGTGAGCTGTTGACAACAAAAAAGATGATGCGTTCGCCAAACTACTACGGATACTTCACCCTGACATCCGCGCCTGTAAAGAACTTCGACTTCTCATTGTCGGGAGTATACACCGGAAAGATGATAGTACCTCACATGCAGGGATATATCGAACAACACAGAATGGAGAGTGTATCGGACTTCTTTGACTTTAACGCAAAGGTAAACTACACATTTGTTCTTGAGGATCATATGAAACTTCAGTTCAGTGCGGGAGTTCAAAATATATTTGACAAATTCCAGAGTGACCTGGACAAAGGCACATATCGTGATGCCGGTTACTTTTATGGCCCTACCATGCCAAGAACCTACTTTATTGGTTTTAAGTTAATGAATTGATTACTATTACAATCTTTTAAAGAATCGCATTGCCCACACTACGATAAGGGCAAAAACAAGGCGGGTACCCATAATCCACCATACGCTGATTCCGAGCACCACAAACAGCAAGGTATCCTCAATCAAAGAGTGGCTCATTGATAGGTGACTATTAACATAGTGAGCCTCACTTTTGGATATCTTGCTATTATCAACCATATCCACCATAATTGCGCCTCCGTATGAAAGACCAACCAGATTACCTACAATCCACAGGAACGAGGCCTTATCCGACATACCGAAGAAACGCATAATGGGAGCCACAGGAGCAGAGATCTTATCCAGGAGCTTAAACTCCTCCAGGATGCGGTGCAGAGTCATTAATCCTGTAACAATCAGAATAATGGTAAAAATCAGGGAGATACTTGTTACGCCCCACGACTTTACCAGTGCCCAAACACTCTCATAGGTCTCGGGTTGGGTAATCATTCCGAATAGCTCGGGATAGGCCGGCAAAACCCAGTTCAAACATATAGCGGCAACGAACGACATTGCTACTCTCAGCAAAACCATTCGCCAGAAAGGCGAGCCGGTTTTATGGGTAATGGCACACTCCACAGGCAGATTATGGCTTATAAGGCACATAATTGCAAGAATGGTTGCCTCGCGCATTGTAAGCACAATACTCGTCATTACAGCAATAGGAGCATACAATGGCAAGAAGCAGCTTGTTATAAAGACTATTGCGCTCTCGCCCGGTAATCCTATAAAATTAAACAGAGGCTCAAGATACTTTGAGATATAATCAATTACACCCCAATACTGAAGCAATCTTACCAAAAGAGAAATTGGTAAAATAATCTTCATCAGCCACAGACACAGTTTACCAGCTTTGGGCAAAGCTCCTCTGACACAACCCAGAATTCTTAATAAAAAACGTTTCATTACCCGGTGTACTTATCTCTCCTTGTACTTGACTTTCAGATGTGCGGTCAGGGCCTTATGCATAATAGAGGCATTTTTCATATCCTGCTCAATACTCTCTTTATCAAAACTTTCGGACAAATCCTGATCGCACACCGCAATATGTTCGTCACTCTCAGCAAACTCAGGGTAGTGTTCGCCAAGCCAGCTCATATCATGGAGTTGCATCTTTGCCATACAATCAATAGCCAAAGTTCTGGCTTCAAGGATATTGTCATCCTTATGCTCAGGAGTAAACAATGACATCATAGTATCTGTAAGATAGTCGTTGAAATAGTGCAATAGCAACAATCTTCTTTTAATTGTCTCGGCCTCAGGAACAATTCCTGCAGCCTGCATTGCTGCAATCTGATTACCAAGCGCCAGATAGCACAACTCTGCACTCTCTATACTATCCTCCTCCTCTTCATCCAGCTCCAATATCAGAGCATGGAACATTGCTTTGGAGTAACTCTCCAGCAATGATATAGATGAACACTGAGTATAGAATGCAACTCTGTTGTTCATAACCTCGGTAAGTAATGTGCGTACGGCTTTTCGCTCTCCACTCTCTACCGCACTCTCCAAATCACTAAAAAACTTATCTAAATCCATAACTCCTAATTCCTAATTCCTAACTCCTAATTAACTCCTCACTCCTCACTATTCAAAAGCTCTTCCACCCTTGCGCCTTTAACTCGAAAGTATTGCCATCGCGAGTAATCAAATTGCAACCTTCTGCGACACTGCATGTGTGTCCGATAACTTTAATGCCGTGAAGTGAACTTATCAAATCATAATCCGAAAGTGGAGCAGTAAACAGCAACTCATAATCCTCGCCACCTGAGATTGCACAAACAGTCACATTCATGTTAAGCTCCTCAGCCATCTTTGCTGTTTGATAATCAATAGGAAGTTTCTCTTCGTAAATATTGCATCCGATATTTGATTGCTTGCAAATATGCATAATCTCGGATGACAACCCATCTGAAATATCAATCATTGAGGTAGGTTTGATGCCCTTCTCCTTTAGCAATGCAACAATATCCTTCCGAGCCTCCGGTTTTAACTGACGCTCAAGAATATATTCATACCCGGCAAAATCGGGATCAGCCTCGTTGCTCTCCTGGAAAACCATCTTCTCACGCTCCAATAGTTGCAATCCCATATACGCCGCTCCCAAATCGCCTGAAACGCAAATCAACTCGTTAGCTTTTGCTCCATTGCGATAGACAATGTCATCCTTATCAGCTTCACCGATAACAGTTACGCTGATACACATTCCGCTTAGCGATGAGGTTGTGTCGCCACCGACAAGGTCAATACCATACACCTCGCAAGCCAATCTTACCCCTGCATAGAACTCCTCCATACTCTCAACTGAAAAATGGTTTGAGATTGCAACAGAAAGTGTAATCTGTTTAGGAGTTCCATTCATAGCATAAATGTCACTTGCATTCACAACAACAGCTTTGTAGCCCAGGTGTTTAAGAGGGGTATATGTTAAATCAAAGTGGATGCCCTGAATAAGCATATCTGTACTTACAAGTACTCTTTTGCGGTTATAGTTCAAGACGGCAGCATCATCGCCAATACCCTTAACAGATGATCTGTTTTTCAGTTTTATATCCTTCGTCAGATGTTCTATCAGTCCAAACTCTCCAAGTTCCGATAATTCGCGATACTTTTTACTCTCAGCCATATCGTGTAACGTTAATATTAATATTTTGCACAAAGGTAAGAAACTTAACCCAAAATGTAGTATCTTTGCAAGTTAAATTGCGTATGGGATAGATATGGCAGAAAACATAGATAAAAAAAATGACGATATTTTGGGCGAGGTTACATCGTCCGACTATAAATACGGCTTTGAAACCAAGGTAGATACCGAATTTATTGGCAAGGGGCTCAGCGAAGAGGTTATTCGCACCATCTCGGCCAAAAAGGAGGAGCCAGAGTGGCTTTTGGAGTTTCGTTTAAAGGCCTATCGTTATTGGCTGAAAATGGAGATGCCTGCATGGGCGCATCTGAACATTCCTGAGATTGATTATCAGGATATTGTCTATTATGCAGCACCCAAAACAACAGTCGATAATGAGAAAAAAGAGATTGATCCGGAGTTGAAGGCAACCTTTGACAAGTTGGGAATTCCTTTAAGTGAGCAGATGGCTTTGGCCGGAATTGCCGTTGATGCCGTTATGGACAGTGTGTCGGTAAAGACAACCTTCCAGGAGACACTTGCTGAGCGAGGAATCATCTTTTGCTCGATCTCCGAGGCTGTAAAACACCATCCTGATCTGGTGAAAAAGTACCTGGGCTCGGTAGTTCCATACACCGACAACTTTTTTGCTGCATTAAACTCGGCAGTATTCAGCGATGGTTCGTTTGTATACATTCCCAAGGGTGTTCGTTGTCCGATGGAGCTATCAACATACTTCCGCATCAACGCCCGTAACACCGGTCAGTTTGAGCGCACAATGATTATCGCGGAAGATGACTCATATGTAAGTTATCTAGAGGGATGTACAGCCCCACAACGCGATGAAAATCAGCTTCATGCTGCAATAGTTGAAATTGTGATCGAGAAGAATGCCGAAGTGAAGTACAGCACAGTTCAGAACTGGTATCCCGGAGACAAAAATGGTAAAGGAGGTATATACAACTTTGTAACCAAACGTGGAATTTGTCGAGGCGAGAACTCAAAATTGATATGGGCTCAGGTTGAGACAGGCTCTGCTATTACATGGAAATACCCAAGCACCATACTGAAAGGCGACAACTCTGTCAGCGAGTTCTACTCTGTGGCGGTAACCAATAACTACCAGCAGGCAGATACCGGAACCAAGATGATTCATATCGGAAACAACACCCGAAGCAGAATCGTCTCAAAGGGAATCTCGGCAGGCTTCAGCAGTAATGCGTACCGCGGTCTGGTAAAGGTTTCGAAAAACTGTATGAATGCACGCAACTACTCGCAGTGTGACTCGCTTCTGCTTGGCGATAAGTGTGGAGCACACACATTCCCATATATGGAGATTCAGAACCCGACAGCTCAAGTTGAGCACGAGGCAACCACCTCGAAAATCGGTGAGGATCAAATCTTCTACTGTAATCAGCGAGGAATCTCGACCGAGGATGCTGTCAGCTTGATTATCAAGGGTTATGCGGGCGATGTCCTGAACAAGATGCCGATGGAGTTTGCTGTTGAGGCGCAGAAACTCCTTCAGATAAGTCTTGAGGGAAGTGTTGGATGATAGTTTGCGACTTAGGAATTGGCGAGGAACGCCATTATTAGCAATAGAAAAAAAAGATACGATATATGTTAAAGATAAAGAATCTTCATGCGTCAGTTGATGGCAAAGAGATATTAAAGGGAATCAATCTGGAGATTAAGCCAGGAGAGGTACATGCAATCATGGGACCAAACGGAGCGGGAAAAAGTACACTCTCATCGGTATTGACGGGACGTGAACATTTTGTAGTAACTGAGGGAGAGGTATGGTTCAATGGCAAAAACCTTCTTGAACTACCTGCAGAGGATCGTGCTCGTGAAGGAATCTTCATGAGTTTCCAGTATCCTGTCGAGATTCCCGGAGTCAGCACTGTCAACTTTATGAAGACTGCAGTAAATGAGATTCGCAAATACCGCGGATTAGATCCCTACTCATCGGCAGAATTCCTTAAGATGATTCGTGCAAAGATGGCACTTGTAGGAATTGACAACAAACTACTGAACCGTTCACTGAACGAGGGATTCTCGGGAGGAGAGAAGAAGAAGAACGAAATCTTCCAGATGGCAGTTCTTGAACCAAAACTGGCAATCCTTGATGAGACAGACTCAGGTCTTGACATTGATGCTCTGCGCATAGTTGCAGGAGGAGTAAATGCGCTAAAGACTCCTGAAACCTCGTCTATAGTAATCACGCACTACCAGAGATTGCTGGATTACATTGTTCCCGACGTGGTACATGTGCTATACGATGGCCGTATAGTAAAGACAGCAGGAAAAGAGTTGGTTGCTGAACTTGAGGAGAAGGGATACGATTGGATTAAGGAGGAACTTAACGCAAAGTAATGAGACAAAAGGTACTAAACGATTTTAAGGAGCTCTTTAAGGCGGCATTGCCACAATTGGAGTCGGGTGCGCCTCAGGCCATGAACCAGCTTCGTGCGGAGTGCTTTAACCGTTTTATCGAGCTTGGAGGAATTCAGCCCCATAGTGAGGAGTATCGTTATCTGAATCTGCTCCCAACCTATGCAGAGGAGTTCAATGTTATGTTAAAGTCAATAATGCCTGAAACACCAATCAGGGAACTCTTCCACTGTGCGGTACATGGACTGGTCTCATATCCGGTAATTGCAGTAAATGGCTGGTATCACCCGGAGAACAGCTTACAGAACCTTCCCGAGGGAGTGATTTGTTGCAGCATGCGTCAAGCAGGCGAGCAATATCCACACCTCTTTGCCAAGGCATACGGTAGCTGTTTCACACAGGCTGAAAAAGACTCAACCGTATGGTTGAACGGAGCCCTCGCTCAAGATGGTGTATTTGTATATATACCTAAGAATGTGGTTGTTGAAACCCCTATACAGATAATCAATCTATTGCAGGCAAATGCTCCGTTAATGAGTTACCAGCGTAATCTGGTGATAATGGAGCAGGGAGCTCAGGCAACAATTCTTGCGTGTGACCACACTCTGACAACAGCCAAATTCCTTCACAACTGCGTAACAGAATGTGTTCTCGCACAAAATGCAAACCTTGACTACATTCAGATTCAGAGCCAAAACAGTTCTGCTACGCTCATAAATACTATATGCACTACACAGCAGGCAGTATCGAACGTGCAGAGCATAATGCTCTCACTATATGGAGGAACAATCCGTAACAACCAATACCTGAAATTAGCAGGCGAGGGCGCACACTGCGACCTGTACGGATGTTATCTGTTGGGAGGAGAGCAGTGCACCGATAACTTCACCAGAATAGACCACGCAGTACCACACTGTACCAGTAATGAGATATTCAAAGGTGTAATGGATGGCAACTCACTTGGAAACTTTACCGGTTCAATAGTTGTTCGTCCTGACGCACAAAAGACCGAGGCGTATCAGGCAAACAACAACATACTTTTGGCCGATACTGCCCGAATCAACACCAAACCACAACTTATCATCGATAACGACGACGTAAAGTGTTCGCATGGAGCGACAGTCGGTCAGATTGACGAGGAGGCGATGTTCTATCTTCGTTC
>JAGBFU010000033.1 GCA_017936285.1 Marinifilaceae bacterium
TAATTCCTAATTCCTAATTCCTCACTATTCACTCCTAACTGGCCAACCACTTGCCAAAACGTAGGGAAAGATTTTGAAACTACCTCACAGTCAGCGATAATCACCCCATTTCTAACAATCGCTGCAGAGGCAAATGCCATTGCCATTCTATGATCCCGATATGTTGCAATCGTAACCTCATCCGCAGCAGCTACACGCTCTCCATCCCAATAGAGGAGCGAATCCCCTTCAGCCTTTACCACATATCCCAATTTCAATAACTCATTTTGCAAGGCAGAAATTCGGTCAGTCTCCTTAATTCGAAGTGTTTCAACTCCTGTAAAACGGAACTTTATCCCCTTCAAACAGCATGCAACTGCAAAGGACTGAACCAGATCAGGCATAAGATTAAAATTAAATTCAAGCTGTTCCAACTCTGAAACCTCTCCCATAATCTCTACTCCCCCTTCAACAAAACAAGAGCGTACCCCCAATATCTTCCACAACTCCACCTGCCCTGAATCTCCCTGCAGAGACTCCTGCAAAAGATTTGGAAGATATATTCTGACTCCCGGTAGCAGCGATGCTATCTGAAACATATACGATGCCGCACTCCAATCCGACTCAACGCTGTAGGTCACCGGAGAATATCCTGTTGGTTCAATTGCAACAACATTATCGCCTTGCCACTCAACCTTTGCTCCGAAACTTCTCATTATAGAGGCTGTCATCTCAATATATGGTTTTGATGCAATATGCCCCTCCAAAGTTAATTTCAATCCATTTTGCATATTGGGAGCAATCATCATCAAAGCAGAGATATATTGGCTGCTGACCGATGCAGGCACCGATATTGCACCTCCCTCTATAATACCACCTTTTATCTTCAATGGAGGGAATCCTTCACGTTTCTCATACACTATCTCAGCCCCCAGTTCCCTTAGAGCATCAACCAACACCCCTATCGGACGCTCCTCCATCCTTGATGAACCGGTAATCCTCCACACTCCACTCCTCTGCGCCAAGTAAGCAGTCAGAAAACGCATTGCTGTACCTGCATGACCAATATTAAAATCAGATCCCTGCGACTCCAATGCATTAATCATAGCATCGGTATCATCACACTTTGCAGTGTTTATCACAGGAGCAGATGCCCCCGACAAAGCATTTATAATCAAAACACGATTCGAGATACTTTTCGACGCCGGCAGATTGATAACGACATCTGTATCAACAACATTATACTTCAATCTTATATCACTCATCTCTGCATAATCTTTAGAACATCCAAAATCTCCTGTTTGGAACAGTATGAGTTTATCATAAACTCGCCAGGTTCATGCATCAAGGTAAAATTCACTCCATTGCCATCATTCTTTTTATCATGGAGCATCAAACTATACAACTCCTCTGAGGTTGGATTTTCCGGATATTCCGGATATATCGTGCGTATATAATTGATAATGGTATCTGCCAACTCTCTGTTAAAGCCACATTTCAGAACCGACATCTCTATTGCCCCTATCAATCCATAGGCAACAGAATGACCGTGATACCACTCCAAACCCGACTCTATTGCAAAACTCTCAAAGGCGTGGCCAAAGGTATGCCCCAGATTCAGAGCCTTACGTACCCCCTTCTCTGTAGGATCCTCATCAACAACACGCTCCTTAACGGCTACCGACTCCCGTAATATCTGTAAGAAATCGGGCGAGGCCACCTGCATCAAATCCACCTGCATAATCTTATCAAGCGACTCATAGCTACACAGAAGCGCATGCTTTATCATCTCTGCATAACCACTGATAACCTCGGCATATGGCAAGGTAGCAAGAAAACTATTATCGATAATTACCAACTCCGGAATTGAGAAGACACCAATCTCGTTCTTGAAACCCATAAAATTAACCCCTGTCTTACCTCCCACTGACGCATCTACCTGAGAGAGAAGCGTTGTTGGAATGTTGACACAGCGCACACCTCTTTTAAAACAGGCTGCTGCAAAACCTCCAAGATCGGTAACAACACCCCCTCCAAGGTTAACAACCACAGAGTTTCGACGGGCACCACCTTGCTCAAGGCGCTCCCACACATAGTGAACAGTTTCAAGACTTTTTGAACCCTCGCCCACACCGATCTCAATGATATTCTGCGGCAAAAACTCCACTCCTTCAAGCAATGAAAGACAATTCTGCCTGCTATTTTTATCTACAACCAAAAAGCGCATCGGAACCTCTACTGATGCAATATGCACATTCAACTCATCGGCAACTCTATTTGTAAATAGTATCCTACCCATAACAGATGATATTTCAATTTTGTTGAGACAAAGTTATCTATTTTCATGAAAAAATAATAGCTTTGCATTTAAATTTACTTTTTATACATTATGTTAGATAAATATATTTGCACTATCGCTGTAAATATGATGCCAAAACTCAATAGAGTATCACTTTTACCACTCTGGGAGAGGATCGGAGGATTTGAAAATCTTGAATCTCCTACAGAAAACGAGTGGAATGAACTATGTCTTGAGTATGGGGTTCACCCCCGAGAGGCCGACAGAGAAAAAGCCATAAAGAGGGCGATAAACGAGGCCTCGCTTATGGAAAAATATGGAATATCGCTTCTAAGCTACGAAGATTACAACTACCCTTTACTACTACTGGAGTGCCCTGACGCTCCACTGGTCTTATATTATAAAGGTACTCTCTTTTGTGAAAAGGAGCATTTTGCCATAGTAGGGACCCGAATGGCAAGCCGCGAATGCAAAGAGATAATAACAGAAATTGTTAGCGAGGTTTCAAAGTGTTACGAAGAGCCTGTTATTGTCAGTGGTCTGGCTCATGGGATAGATATATGCGCCCAAAAAGCGGCAATCGAATACGGGCTAAAAAGTTATGCAATCCTTGCACACGGCTTAGGAATGATATATCCCGCTGCCAACAGAGATTTTGCAAAAAGCATAATAGAGAGCGGCAAGGGGGCAATTATCTCGGAATACCCCTCAAACACTCAACCTCAGAAATTCTACTTTCTTGAACGAAACAGAATTGTTGCAGGGATATCCAGATGGCTGCTTGTCGGAGAATCGGGTCTAAAAGGAGGCTCTATGGTAACCGCAAAAATTGCCTTTTCATATGGACGTGAAATCATGTCTGTCCCGGGTTCACCACGTAATCCCTATGCGCAGGGATGCAATCAACTCATAAAACACAATATGGCAACACTTGTTGAAAACGGCAATGATGTAATAGAAAATATGGGATTGAGGCGACAAAACGAAAAAAGCAAAACCATAGAGAAGAGATATATCGCGCAGACAATTGACGAAGAGCTCATTTTAGATACATTAAAACGGCAGAGAGAGGCTATTAACATTAACGAGATTTCAAGAATAACAGGCATTGGAAGCGACGAACTACCTCTATTACTGCTAAATTTGGAAATGAATTCGCTGATATATGCACTCCCCGGTGAAAATTACAGGATTTGCAAATAAATAAAAGAATTTTAATTGCTTTCCAAAAAAGAATGGCTAACTTTGAGTGCTTTTATACACATTAGCACACACAAAAAAAGATATGAAACCTGAAATTAAAGAGTTCATCGACGCCTTGAAGGCGAGAACGGTGGGTGAATCGGAGTTTCACCAGGCCGTAGAGGAGGTTATTGAAACTGTATGGGATACCTATCAGGCAAACCCTAAGTACAAGGCCAACAAAATCTTGGAGAAGATGGTAGAGCCAGAGAGAGTTATTATGTTCCGCGTTCCATGGATTGACGACAAGGGCGAGGTTCAGATCAACCGAGGCTACCGTGTTCAATTCAACAGCGCAATCGGTCCCTACAAAGGAGGTTTACGCTTCCACCCATCAGTAACATTGGGCGGATTGAAATTCCTGGGATTTGAGCAGACCTTTAAAAATGCTCTTACAACATTACCTATGGGTGGTGGTAAGGGAGGTTCAGACTTCAACCCAAAGGGAAAATCAGACAACGAGGTTATGCGTTTCTGCCAAAGCTTTATGACTGAACTATGCAAATATATCGGAGCAGATACCGACGTTCCAGCCGGAGATATCGGAGTAGGAGCAAGAGAGATCGGCTACCTGTTTGGCCAGTACAAACGAATTCAAAACGTATTCACCGGAGTATTGACAGGTAAGAATCGAGAGTTCGGAGGTTCAAGAGTACGTCCCGAGGCTACCGGATATGGTACTGTTTACTTTGCACAGCACATGCTTGCACACCTTGGTCAGGAGATAAAGGGAAAAACCGTTGCCATCTCAGGATTCGGTAACGTTGCATGGGGAGCAGCTCAAAAGCTGGTTCAGTTAGGAGCCAAACTGGTTACTATTTCCGGCCCTGATGGATATATCTACGACGAAAATGGTATTACCGAAGAGGGCGTTGACTATATGCTTGAGCTAAGAGCATCAAACAACGACGTAGTTGCACCATACGCAGAGCGTTTCGGCGCCAAATTTGTTCCTGGAAAGAAACCTTGGGAGGTTAAGTGCGATATAGCATTCCCATGCGCAATCCAGAATGAGTTAAACGAGGAGGATGCCAAGACTCTTGTCGCAAATGGTTGTCAAATGGTTGTAGAGACATCAAACATGGGATGTACAGCCGAGGCCGTTAAATATCTGAACGAGCACATTGTATTTGCTCCTGGCAAGGCTGCAAATGCCGGAGGAGTTGCTGTTTCAGGACTTGAGATGACTCAAAACTCGATGCGTTACAGCTGGAGCGCAAAAGAGGTTGATGCAAAATTGTCTGAAATCATGAAGGAGATTCATGACACCTGCGTTAAATATGGTAAAGGTGCAGGCAAGATTGACTACGTTAAGGGTGCAAATGTCGGAGGCTTCATAAAAGTTGCCGATGCAATGTGTGCTCAGGGACACGTATAAAAATTCTAACTATAGATGGTGAGGGTGGCACAATGTCACCCTCTCTATATCTTAAAGCCACCTTATATATATAGATGAGCAGTTTTATAGATACTCACGGGCACCTATATGCAGAGGAGTTCGACAATGACAGAGACGAGGTTGTCGCGCGTGCTCTTGCCCAAGGTGTTGAGACCATAATTCTTCCGGACATCGACTCAACCACACGCGAACGCATGTTTCAATTAGAGGCTGAATACAGCAACAATATGCATGCATTGATTGGCTTACATCCAACATCAATAAAGAACAACTACAAACAGGAGATTAAATTAATAGAAAAGGAGCTGTTGCAAAGACAATTTATTGGTATTGGCGAGATTGGTCTCGACTATTATTGGGACACATCTATGCGCGACGAGCAGATATACTCATTTGAATACCAGCTTGGATTAGCTCAAGACTTGCATCTGCCCGTTGTTATCCACTCCAGAAAATCTCTTGATGACATATTTTTATCGCTGAAACGCTTCTCAGGAGTACATGGAATACTCCACTGCTTTCCTGGTGATATCAACCATGCCAAACGTGCGATCGATATGGGATTCAAAATTGGAGTTGGAGGAGTCGTTACATTTAAGAATGCAAAATTGGCTGAAGTGGTCAAGGAGATCGGCATTGAAAATATTGTACTCGAAACCGACGCTCCATACCTTACCCCTGCACCATACAGAGGTAAACGAAACGAAAGCAGCTATATCCCAGTTATTGGCGAATTTATCGCCAATCTGAAAAAGACACCTATTGAGTATATTGCAGAAACTACAACCAACAATGCCAAGAACCTATTCAATATATAACCATTATGAGTAAAGGAGTCCTTATTATATACACCGGAGGAACCATTGGAATGATTCAGGATCCGGAAACAGGTAGTCTGAAACCTTTCGATTTTGAGAACATAGCGACAGCTGTACCTGAAATATCGGAATTCAAATTCGACATCGGCCACTACACTCTGCCAGAAATTATTGACTCATCGGACATAAATCCCGAAAGTTGGAAAATATTGTGCGACGTAATTACAGAACACTATGACAACTATTCTGGTTTTGTTATACTGCATGGTACAGACACAATGGCCTACTCGGCCAGTGCGCTCAGCTTTATGCTTCAGAATCTCACCAAGCCTATAATCTTCACCGGATCACAACTTCCAATTGGTCATATACGCACAGATGGACGTGAAAATCTATTGGCAGCGATCCAGATAGCAGGTGCAGAAGAGAACGGTAAACCGCTTGTAAGTGAAGTTTGCATATTTTTTGGAAACAAACTTATGCGTGGCAACAGAACGACAAAACTAAATGCCGAAAGATTTGATGCATTCCAATCTCCAAACTTTCCGCCACTGGCAGAGGTCGGGATTCACATAACCTACAACAAACCTCTGATACGACACGTAACCCCCACAGGACCGATTACCGCAGACTACAGATGTGATAGAAACATCGTCATTCTGAAACTCTTCCCCGGCATCAAAAATGAAATTATTGCCTCGGTTATGGAGACAAAAGGGCTTCGTGGCGTAATTTTAGAGAGCTATGGATCGGGGAATGCCCCATCAAATCAGGAATTTTTAACAATCATTAACAAAGCTATTCAACGTGGAATAGTAATATACAACGTTACTCAATGTATGGGTGGATGCGTGGAAATGGGCAGATATGCAACAAGCAACGCAATGCTAAGTATTGGAGTAATAGGCGGTTACGACATAACAACAGAAGCTGCTGTATGCAAATTAATGTGTTTGGCAGGACGTTTTGAGAATCCGGAAGAGATAAAAAAACACCTGATTTACAATTTAAGAGGAGAAATTAGTTAAAAATTATTGCCGATTTACATATTTTTAGTAACTTGCACCAGATTTTTAGGCTTACTCTCAAACGTTGGCATTGACGAGTAATTTAAAGGATGATAGAATAATTAACAATTAAATTTATAAACAAAAAACAGTAAAACAATTATGAAAAAGTTAATTGCAATCGTCGCACTTTTTGGAGTGCTCAGTTTTGGAGCTACTCAAAAATTGATGGCACAGGAGGTTGAGGCTACAGCAGATGCTGAGCAGGTAGAGGCAGTTGCTGAGGAGACTCCAGCTGTAGAGGCTGACGCAGTAGCAGCAGATTATGAGGAAGAGATTGTGGAGCAGCCTTTGCACCAGGCAATCAAGATTAAATTCATTGAGGGAGGTGCAGGATTCATGGCATTGGTTGTTATTGCATTGATTCTTGGATTGGCTCTTGCATTTGAGAGAATCATCTACTTGAACCTTTCAGACATCGACACAAAGAAATTCATTGCAAAGTTCGAGGATAAGATGAAGAGTGGCGACGTAGAGGGAGCAAAAGAGTTCTGTCGCAATACAAGAGGACCTGTTGCAAGTATCTACTACCAGGGTCTTCTACACTTGGATCAGGGATATGATGCAGTAGAGAGCACTATAGAGGCATACGGAAGTGTTAAACAAAAAGAGCTTGAGAATGGCTTGTCATGGATCTCATTGTTCATCGCATTGGCTCCATCACTTGGATTCTTGGGAACTGTAATCGGTATGATTCAGGCGTTCGATGATATTCAGGCTGCAGGTGATATGTCTCCACAGATTGTAGCAGGAGGTATCAAGGTTGCGTTGATTACAACCGTTGCCGGATTGATTGTAGCTATGATTCTTCAGGTATTCTTCAACTACTGCTTGAGCAAAATTGAGGGAATTACTGGTAAGATGGAGGATGCATCTGTTCGTTTCATGGATACTCTAGTTGAGTACAAAAAATAATTTTAGACTAAAATGGCTGTTAATAAAATAAATTACGACCGCAATATCGATAAGAAAATGTCATGGATGAGCACTGGCATTGTTGTAACATTGTTCATTATAACAATTGTTATGATTTGCTTGTTCAGCTTTGGCCCTTACGATGCGGAGCTTGAGGGACCGGAATATACAGAAGCTCTATTAAACTGGGGATACATCCTATTGGGTATCTCTGTAGTAGCTTCACTTCTATTCCCTATAGTATCATTCGTTACAAAGCCAAAACAAGGAATTAAGAATCTTATTCCATTGTTGGGCTTAGTTGCAGTAGCTGCAGTATGTTATTACACTGCAGAGGGAGAGGTATTAGAATTACCTGGATATAATGGTTCTGACAACAATCCTGAAACAATTAAGTGGTCAGAGGCTATATTGTTCCTAACATACGTAATGATGATTCTAAATATCGCAGCAATCATTATTACCGAGATTTTCAAGAAAATTAAAAATTAAGAGATATGGGTAGAAAAGTTCCGGAACTGAACTCCACCTCAACAGCAGATATTGCGTTCCTTTTGTTGGTATTCTTCCTGACTACCACCACAATGAACGTAGATTCTGGATTGTTCCGTCGTCTACCACAATACAACGAGGATAACACTGAGGCTCCAAAAGTAGCTAAGCGTAATATTCTACAAGTGTTGGTAAACAGAAACAATCAGTTGTTGGTGAATGACGAGATTGCGGACATTTCCTCTCTTAAGGACAGAACCAAAGAGTTCATTCTAAACAAGAATGACGACTCTGATATGCCAGCAAAAGAGGCTAAAGAGATTCCATTGTTCGGTCCGGTAGAGGTGTCTAAGGGTCTTGTATCACTCCAGAGCGACCGCCAAACATCATACGAGACATATGTAGCTGTACAGGATCAATTGACTGCTGCATTCCGTGAGATGCGTGACGAGAAAGCATTGGAAAAGTGGGGTAAAAAATACGATGAATTGGATGAAGAACAGCAGGACGCTGTAAACAAATACATCCCAATGAGTATCTCTGAGGCTGAGCCTAAAAATGTAAAGAAGAAATAATAGTTATGGGAAAGTTTAACAAAGATGAAAAAAGGGAAGTTCCAAAGATGTCCACATCATCACTTCCTGATATCGTGTTCATGTTGTTGTTCTTCTTCATGGCTGTTACAACAATGCGTGAAGTTACCATTATGGTGGACAACACATTGCCAGAGGCTCGCGAGACCGTAAAGTTGGAGAAAAAGACATTGGTAAGTAATATCTATGTTGGAAAGCCTGGTCGTCAGCACCAAATGGTATGGGGATCTGAGCCTATTCTTCAGCTGAATGACAGATTTGCTCGCATTGGCGATCTTAGCTCATTCGTTGAGACTGAGCGTGAGGCACGCCCTGAGGAGGACAGAAATAGTATCATCAACAATCTCAAGGTTGATAAGAGTGTAACCATGGGTATTGTTACCGACATCAAGCAGGAGCTTAGAAAAGCAAACTCATTGTTGGTAAACTACGGTAGTAGAAAGAAGTTGTAATCTGATTTCAAAAACCGATATAGAGACCGGACATATTTGTTCGGTCTCATTTTTTTGTTACCTTTGTCAGTCGCAAATGGTCTCGTAGTTTAATGGATAGAATGAAGGATTCCGGTTCCTTTGATCTGGGTTCGATTCCCAGCGAGACTACAAATTTTTGAACTGATGTTCAAAAATTTGCAGTCTATGACTGCTCTTCTACCAACCCCCTAAATCCCGTTAAGATGCCGTAGGCATCTTCTACTCCTCGCGGCTCAGCATAGTGCAAATAAATTTGCCCTCTGCGTTCGCTCCGCAGCGTCGGTTCACTCAACTTCACTACGTTACGTTTTCGTTAATAAGGGGGACTTGAAA
>JAGBFU010000034.1 GCA_017936285.1 Marinifilaceae bacterium
ACACCAAACAACCTTACCCTCCAATCTTTACCTTCAAGCCACGAGCCTTGAATATCTCCATAGCCTGTTGTTGAAGAGCCTCGTCCGGTGCCTCAAAACTATACTGTTCCGGATTATAAGAAGTACCCAATCTGTCATGTTTACCCTTACCAATATCGTGATAAACAAGAAGATTCACTATTTGAGGTTGCTTTGGCAAACTTGCCAGAAAGTCGGCAGAACGCTCCAAATTCTCAATATCGGCATTGACTCCGACAATCAATGGAATACGAATCCAGAAATCAGATCCCAGCTCCGAAATCATTCTAATATTTGATAGAATCTTCTCATTGGGGACTCCGGTATAGAACTTATGGATATCTGAATCCATATGCTTCAAATCGACAAGGAAGAGCGAAGTATACTCTGCAACACTCTTTACTGTCTCTTCTGTTGCAAAAAGAGTTGTATCTACACAACGGTGAATACCCTCCTCCTTGCACCGCTTCAATATCTCAATAAGAAAATCTACATGCATCAAGGGCTCACCACCACACACTGTAACTCCACCACCTGAAGTTGCAATTGTAGTCGATTCCTTCTCAATCTCGTTCATCAGGTAGTCAACCGTGTAGTTCTTACCCGCCATCTCCATTGCAGTTGAGGGACACGCATCTGCACACTTACCACACATAATACATTTAGTGTAATCGGTTACGATTCCCTCCTCGGCTGTAAGTTTCAAAGCTCCCTGCGGGCAAGCCTGAACACAGAATTGACACCCTATACACTTACGCTTTGTGTACAACTTATCCTGAGTAGGTTTCAATCCCTCCGGATTATGACACCATACACATCTAAGCGGACAACCCTTCAAGAAAATTGTAATTCTGATTCCAGGGCCGTCATTAATAGCATAACGCTTAATATCAAAAACGTAACTCATTATATTTGAATTAGAAAATAGGAATTAGGAATTAGGAATATAATATTCCCGATCCCAATTCCTAATTCAAAACTCTATTCAAAAGCAAGGAATTCAAACAGACAACACCAAAATCGCCGCAACAACTCCTAACTCCTAACTAATTAACTCCTAAACTAATCAAAATCCCTCCTGCTCGGTACGCTCAATAACGTCGCTCTGAAGGTCATCGTTCATATCATTGAAGTAATCGCTATATCCGGCAACACGAACCAAAAGATCCTTATAATCGTCCGGAGTCTTCTGAGCAGCCTTCAATGTAGCTGTATCTACAATGTTAAACTGAATGTGGTGACCACCCATTGCGAAATAACTTCTGATCAAGCTAGCCAACTTGATAACATCCTCCTCGTTCTTCAACAAGCTAGGCATAAAACGCTGGTTAAGAAGAGTACCTCCACTCATTGTCTGATCCAATTTACCCAATGACTTGATAACCGCAGTTGGTCCGTGAGTATCAGCTCCGTGCGATGGAGAAGTTCCGTCAGAAGCAGCCTTATGTGCCAAACGTCCATTAGGAGTAGCACCCAATACCTTTCCGAAGTAAACGTGACAAGTTGTTGACAACATATTCAAACGATAAACCTCGCCCTTAATGTTTGGCTTACCTTCAATAGCCTTCAACAAGTCGTTGTAAACCTGGATAGCAATATTATCAGCATAATCATCGTCGTTACCGAAGAATGGAGTCTTGTTCAAGATGAACTGACGCATTGGCTCCATACCCTCGAAGTTCTTATCACAAGCATCGATAATCTGATCCATTGTGAAGCGACCATCCTCGAATACATGCTTCTTGATTACAGACAAGCTATCGGTAACTGTTCCAAGACCTGTACACTGGATATATGTTGTATTGTAACGAGGTCCGCAGTTGTAGTAGTCCTTACCCTTCTTGATACAGTCATCAATATACAGTGAAAGGAATGTTGCAGGAGCATACTTAGCAAACTGACGATCGATATAGTTACTTACACGCTGCTTTTGATCAACAATATAGTTAACCTGCTTCAAGAATGCCTCATAAAGCTCCTCATAGCTCTTAAACTGACGAGCATCTCCGGTCTCAATACTTACTCTCTCGCCTGTCAATGGATCAATACCGTTGTGAAGAGTCAACTCCAACAGTTTTGCAGTATTCAAATATCCGGTCAAAACGTATGCCTCCTTACCGAAAGCACCGACCTCAATACATCCAGAGCAACCTCCCTCACGAGCATCGTGAAGCTCTTTGCCCTGACGAACCAACTCCTGAATATATGTATCAGGATTGAACACTGATGGGTATCCGTAACCCTTACGGATAACTTTACATCCTGCCTTCAAGAACTTATCAGGTGTAACTGCACTGATATGCAATGAGCACTGTGGTTGCAATAGGTGCAACTCATCAGCCACCTCAAGCATAATGTATGAAACCTCGTTTACAGCATCGCGACCATCACGATCAACACCACCGATATTGATGTTAGTAAAGTCGTTATATGTACCACTCTCCTTAGCTGTAATACCAACCTTTGGAGGAGCTGTGTGGTTATTTACCTTAATCCAGATACAAGACAACAACTCCTTAGCCTGCTCACGAGTAAGAGTTCCATCGGCAATACCCTTCTCATAGAATGGACGCAAGTGCTGATCGAAGTGACCTGGATTCATTGCATCCCATCCGTTCATCTCGGTAATTGTTCCAAGGTGAGTAAACCAATAGATCTGAACAGCCTCCCAGAAGTTACGAGGTGCGTGTGCAGGTACCCAACGGCAAACCTCAGCAATCTTCAAAAGCTCAGCCTTTCTCTGCTCATCTGTCTCCTCGGCAGCCATCTTCTCAGCCAACTCTGCATGACGCTCAGCAAATACAATTCCTGCATCACAAGAGATAGACATCGCCATCAACTCATCCTGCTTATCTGTAGCCTCAGGATCATTCAAGAAATCAAGATTCTTAATCTCCTCCTCAATCTGAGCCTTCAAATCCAACAAACCATACTGATAAACTTTCTTATCCAAAGTTGTATGACCAGGTGCACGCTGCTCCATAAACTCGGTAAATACTCCTGCCAAATATGGCTTTTTCCATGTATCAGGAACGTGGTTAAAAATTCTCTCACGAACAGTTCTTCCCTCCCAATATGGAATTACCTCACGCTCGTATGTAGCGATATCCTCGTCTGAAATCTTATATGGTTGCAACTCACGAGTATTCAAAACATGCAAATCCTCAACGCTGTGGCAAGTCAACTCAGGGAATGTAGGAACAGCCTTTGGTTTTGGACCACGCTCTCCGACAATCAACTCATCCTTACCTATATAGATAGTCTTTTTCTTGCAAATCTCCAGGAAGTTCAACGCTCTCATCACAGGAACAGGATACTTACCCTCGTTCTTTTTGTAGAACTCAGTCTCAATCAAAGCTCTCTCGATAGAAAGAGTTGGAATTGCCTCGAACGACTCCTTTCTCAATCTCTTGATTCTGTCATTCATACCGAAAGCATTATCGGTATTAATCTCTCCAAAGTTACTGCAACTAAATGGAGCTCTTTGTGCTTGTAATTCTGCCATAATTATTATTGTTTTTAATTGTTTTTAAGTTTAGTTTTCGGGCGAGGTTTCATTCTTTTTCTTTGGGCGAGGTCTCAATTTCACCTCTCGTCTGCAAACCTCACAACTCTCATTTGGTACTGCATACAACAATACCGGTGGAGTTCACTCCACACCGCATAAGGAATAGAAAATTTTTGGAAAATTAAAACAACGCGAATAACATCCTGCGGCTTTAACTATTATCCGCGGATAATCTGGGCGTAGTAAATAAGGCAATTAAAAAGCCTTCTATAGCTCTTACTGTTTAACATTCGCGTATCTCGTGGCGTTATCTTCTCCACCACCTTTGCAAAGTTAGAAAAAGATTTTTCAAAATGCAATAGTCTCTAAAAAAAAATAGAGTGCCGATAGATTACCAGCACTCAATATCCTTTTTATCTACATCAGGCAAGGTCTCAGCGTGGAACGTCGGATTCTTACCTTCAGTTTTCTGACTCTTGTAATTATGATACAAACGCAATGCCAGCTTACCCAACAGAAGTATTGCCACGATATTAATTACAGCCATAACCCCCATTGTCAAATCGGCAAAATTCCATACAATATCAAGTCCTGCAACAGCTCCCCAAACTACCAACACTCCAACCAAAAGCCTGAAACCATTCAGAACTGCTCTATTTTTCGTCAAAGAGCGTATATTTGCCTCACTGTAGTAGTAGTTTCCGATAATTGAGCTATAAGCAAAGAGCAGAATGCATATTGCAATAAATGGACCACCCCATGCTCCGATATGTTGATTTACCGCATTTTGAGTAAGCTGAATGCCATCGCCCACCATATTGGAATATCCGACATCCGCACCATAAAGCAGCACAACAACCGCAGTGCAGGTACATATAATTATGGTATCGGTAAAAACGCTTAAAGCTTGAATAAAGCCCTGCTTTACAGGGTGACTCACTGCGGCTGTAGCTGCCGCATTTGGAGCAGAACCCATACCTGCCTCATTTGAGAAAAGGCCTCGCTTAACTCCATAAGAGATTGCGGCACCTACACCGCCACCAAACACCTGCTCCACTCCGAAAGCAGAGGTAAATATACTCTTTATGATTCCCGGCACCTGACCAATATTCATCGCAATAATCACAATTGCCAACAAAATATAGAGAATTGCCATCACTGGAACCAAAACTCCCACCAATTTAGCAATTCGCTGTACTCCTCCAAAAATGATTACCAAAGTTGAAACTGCCAAAATTGCCGCCATAATATAGGGCGAGACTCCAAAAGCAGCATCATACGCCTGAGCAATTGTATTCGCCTGAACTGCATTAAAAATCAATCCAAATGTTATACAAATAACAACAGCAAAAAGCGTGGACATCCACGGCATTTTCAACCCTTTACGAATATAAAAAGCAGGACCGCCAATAAATGAATCTCCGCCTCTCTCCTTATATAACTGTGCCAATGTTGATTCAACAAAGGCCGATGCAGAGCCGACAAGAGCCACAATCCACATCCAGAACACTGCTCCCGGACCTCCTGCTGCAATTGCAGTTGCAACTCCCGCCAAATTTCCGGTTCCTACTCTCGATGCAGTTGCAATGCAAAATGCTTGAAACGAGGAGACCTGATTTTTATGGGTCTTACCTTTACCCGTAAAACCCTCGCCCAACAGGCGAAACATCTCGCCAAAATTGACGAATTGGACAAACTTCAGCCTTAACGTAAAATAAAGGCCTGTGCCTATCAACAAAAAAATGAGCAGGTAATCCCACAAAAAGTGGTTCACCTGCCCAATTACACTATTAATTGCATCTAACATTGGTAATATCGATCTAATTATTGCAGTAATATTCTACCGAACATCACCCAAAAAAGTTACAAATCAATGCCGATACCAATGAATTACTTTACAGCAATTGTCTCAATCTCAACCAATGCTCCTGCCGGCAAATCCTTTACTGCAAATGCAGCACGTGCAGGACAATCAGATGTATAATACTTACCATAAACCTCGTTCATTGCACCAAAGTTTGCAATATCTGATAGCAAGCATGTTGATTTTACAACGTCAGCGTATGTGTATCCAGCCTCCTCAAGGATATAACCGATATTCTTCATTACCTGCTCGGTCTGCTCCTTAATTCCACCCTCAACAATCTTACCTGTATTTACATCGATAGGTACCTGACCGCTGATATACAATGTTCCATTTGCCTCAATTGCCTGGCTGTAAGGACCTAACGCCTTAGGAGCCTTTGGACTGTTAATAATCTTCTTCATTTCTACTTCTATTTTGTTTTTAATAAAATTTCGCACCTCAAATTTAGGTGTAATTTACCAAAATACAAAACTATTCCGGGAATTACTATTGCACTCTCCGCAAATACATATCATCCAACTTCATATACTCCTTATTGCAAAACTGTATATACCAATGTTCTGTTCCTACAGACTCTACAATATAATCGGGGCAATAAAGCATAACTCCCTCACTTTCCATACTCCACTTAATATGTGATAATCCAAACCATTGATCTCCAATCAAATTAGATCTTACCGACCCAGTTCCATCAGATTCAAAAAGAAACTTTTTTTTATTTGAATTATTATTGGTTAAATATTCCCAATTACCATAAATCATATATTTATTAATTGGAGCTGTATCAACCCTTTTATGATATATAATATTTTTATCTCCTATCTGGATTTTCAACTTATTCTTTAAAGCATCAATAAAAGCAACTTTACACTCTATCTTATTACTTTCTCCAAATGTCCTTATAGTTATGGAATCACGTGTATTACCTAACTCTATAACACTATAATGACCAATGTCTCCCGCTTCAAATCCATTTGGCGAAATTGTAAAAACACTCTCAATCTCTCCGTTGGTAAAAATAGACATTTCATGATTATACACAGCACCATCTTCATTTTCCATAAAGAAGCTCTTAAGATCACCTGAAAAGTAATCCCATGTCTTGCCAAACAAGAATTTTGCTAGGTGCGCATTTTCATCTATATTCCCAGAAGATTCGGAAGGTACTAAATTTTCCTTAGAATCAATGTCTCCATCACCTGAACAACTAACCATGCACAAGGAAAAAACGAGTAGAATAAAACATCCTAAACTCAAAAAATTCCTATTTACAAAAAAAACTCCCACTTTATCTTGTATTATCATATCTAGGTATAATCTCTCTTTAAATAATTTTTTATAGTAAAATTTCGCACCTCAAATTTAGGTGTAATTTACCAAAATACAAAACTATTCCGGGAATTTACAAAACAACCTCCTCGTTAGTTAACTTTATATACTTCGAATTGATAGTTGTACCTGTTACTTTAAAACGATACGGATACTCATAATCATTCTCGACACTCTGGTCCGTATCCTTTCTTATATGCTCCTTCGGAGCTCCTGAAACAATCAGAACCAAACGCTTTGTTCCCTCAGGTACGACAAATGTCGTAGACCCCTTATCAGCACTCTGCATATCTCCATATACAGGTGTCCAGCCACCATCACCGGTACATGCAACCAAACCCCAGCGCCAACCAAGATTATCAAGATTTGAGTCATATCTGTAACCTGCAACATCAGTCTCGGGATAGCTTGACAATCCCTCAAAGTCAATTGTAACCTCGGTTCCGGCCACAGGCACATTCAAATGAATTGCATTGTACCCATACGACTGAGGCGCCATAGCATAATTGACTCTATTAGATTGATCAGTGGTATAAGTATCAGGATAACAACGATAATAACCATCTGCACCATTACGAATCAACCAGGTCTTATTGGTATAATATGTATCCCTGTTATATTCAGTCTGTCTATCAATTACCGCACGCATATACCCATTAATCTCGTCACTGAAACAACTCCAAGTCTGCTCTCGGGCAGCCGATAACCACAACTCATCATTAAACTTCTCCTGTGAGGTTTCAGAATAACGCTTATATGCAGTAATGATATCCTCGCCACGCTTTGCGTATCTCCATAGACGGCCTACAAAATCACGTCCATAAAGCTCCTCCCACAATCCATGAATATAAAAGCACTGATATGCAGCCCATGAATGGGTAAATCCTTTATGACATTGTGCCTGATGCACTGGAATTTCGCAATCCCAGGTCTTGAAACTCTCCATATTCTGCAATGCCATATAGTTGGCACAACACTCAATATATCTGGTACCGGTATTATCATTTGCAAATCCAGCATACAATGAACCATGATACAGCATATCAGGATCAGCATATCTTGAATCGGCACGAACCTGCCCCTGGAACGCATGCCCCAATTCATGAGCTATTGCACGTCCCGCAGGCTGAGCGACAACCGGGCTAACCCAGAATGCACCGACACGAGAATCTATATCACCACCAAAGGCATACCATGTATCTGTGCAATAGAGAAATATCATCATTTTGTACTGATCAGCAAGTGAATAACCCGGAATAATAAATTTCAACTCATCACGATACAATGCATAATATCGTTCAAGATCCTGAAGCATTTGATCCACATTCACCTTCATTGACACACTCCCCTTCTTTAGTGTACAGGTTGAAGGATCATCTCCAAACTCCGGTTCCCAGAATACAATCAGATTTTCAGATTGTTTTGAACGATTCCAGCAAAAATATGTACTCTCATCATATAGGTTTGAATTTCTGAAATTAAAACTCTCCTCGCCATCAGGTTTCCAGATACTTCCCGGCAAATATATCTTCTTGTCATTATATGCCAACTGATATGCATGAGCTCTCTCAAAATTTCTGCCTACAAAGGTTTGGGTAATCTCGCCCTGGTTTGTATTAATCGATATCGATATTGTATCATTTGACAAATCAGATGGCAGGAAAGCTACTCTCAATGTCACTGCACTACCCTTAGCAACCGATTTTGCCCAATCACCCTCTACCGAAATTTTCAACTCATCGGTATATTCTGTTGGAGTAACCTTCAAAAAATCCTCGTCGCTATCATCAAGGGTAATATTTACAGTTCCACTCTTTACGAACGATGGATTGCTAGATTTAATTGTCGCATCAGTAACACTTAAAAGCTCATCCTGACGATTATATATCAGCAAATCAATCCATGTTCCAACATGCTGGAATGTAGCAATCGTAGTACTGCTTATTGTAACTTCAGGTGTAACCAGAAAATCATTCTCTGCAACATGTGAAAAGGCCGCATCACTCTGTACCTGAGATGGATTTATTGTTACCGGGACCGCCTCCAGATTATCCATAGACTCCTTATATGGGTAATATGCGATAAATGTAGTTCCCTTCTCCATTATTACAGGTGCATCAGAGTAAGCCCTCTTTTGCTCTCCTTTAATAGTAAACGATTGGTTAGTCAATGTCTCTGAGTAGACTCCGATTTTATCATTCTCAGAGAACTTTGTAGCAAACCCCTCATACATCAAGCGTGATGTTGATCCCCCTTCAATCGAGACATCAATAACTACACTTTGTCCCTTGTCACAATCCACTGCGGGCTCAGTAATCGTATCCTCCTGACATGCATTTAATGCACTCATCATAAGAACACATAAAATCAAGACTTTCGTTTTCATAATGCAATTATAGTTTTATTATTTTTTGCAAATATACATATTTTTTCACATTTAGCACTACTTTTCACCACAATATAAACACTCAGATTGAAAATTTTACACATTAAAATTTCTACCTTTGTAACTCATTATTAAAACACCATGATTCAATATAAAAAACATACGTTAAACAACGGATTGACCGTTATATGTAACACAGATAAGAGCACAACCTTTGCATGCTTCAACATACTATATAAGGTAGGTTCAAGAAACGAGGATCCGGACAGGACCGGATTTGCCCATCTTTTTGAACACCTTATGTTTTCAGGATCAGAACATGTAGAGGACTATGACAGAACCATTGAGTTGAGTGGAGGCGAAAATAATGCATTCACTACCAACGACTTTACCAACTACTATATCACACTTCCTGCTGCAAACATCGAAACTGCGTTTCACTTGGAATCAGACAGAATGGCATGGCTGAATATCAATCAAAACTCATTGGATATTCAAAAGCATGTTGTGATTGAAGAGTTTAAAGAGCGATGTATCAACAAACCTTACGGAGATATCTGGCTAAAATTAAAACCTCTGGTTTATAAAGTACATCCATACCAGTGGCCGACAATCGGAAAGACCCCCGACCATATTGCCAATGCAACTCTTGAAGATGTGAAAAACTTCTATAAAAAATTCTATGCCCCAAACAATGCCATAATAGCTGTCAGCGGAGCAGTTGAGGCGGAGAGGGTATTTGAATTAGCGGAGAAATGGTTCGGAGATATTCCAGCAAGCAACATCAAACTCCAGGATATTCCAACAGAGCCGGAACAACAAACGGAACAGCGCATAATCCTTGACAACAACAATGTTCCGGCAAATGCTCTATACAAAGTATTCCATATGCCGTCACGCACCGAACGGAACTACTATGTAAGTGATCTGATCTCGGATA
>JAGBFU010000035.1 GCA_017936285.1 Marinifilaceae bacterium
AGTTATCAGCGAGTTGTACATTGTTATGCAGAATATGGCAGAGAGTAGAAATAAACTCCAACGACCTATAAACTCACCTCGTTATCGGGTAATGATTTGAAAACCGTCCGTCCTCATTACCTTTCATTTCCTTGCACTTTTGCATCGGCGAGGCTTTCATCAAAAGTCCTCATAAGTCATTGAACACCAGTGCCGCCATCATTATTTTCCTTCATTCGTTAGATTTTTCCAGAGATAATGTTTATCTTTGGCATAGGTTTTTATATTAACTAGATTGTTATGAAGGTATTTCATGGTAGTGCAGTAGAAGTTAAGATTCCTGAAATCAGAGTTAGTAAGTTTAACAAAGATTTTGGAACAGGTTTCTATTGTACAAAATTGAAGATACAAGCAAAAAGATGGGCAATGAGAAAAGAGACGCCTGTCGTAAATACGTATGAATTTACACCACATCAGGAGTTGTCAATTCTGAATTTTTCTAAAATGACAGATGAGTGGTTGGATTTTATTGTGAATTGTAGAAAAGGAATACCTCATAAATATGATATTGTAATAGGAGCAATGGCCAATGATCAAATATACAACTATGTAGAGGATTTTATTTCGGGTTTAATAACAAGAGAGCAGTTTTGGGTTATGGCTAAATTTAAATATCCAACACATCAAATCTGTTTTGCAACCGAGGCGGCATTAAATTGTTTATCTTTTGTTTCAAGCGATAAAATTGCGAGAAAATGATGGGACGCGAGAATAAGATGCACAACGATCTTTTTTATTTGTGCGCATTGATAGAGTATATAGCTCGTCAAACAAAAAATAGGAATAGAGTTATTGTAAATATTCTGGGCGAGGAGCGTCTGAAAAAAATATATAGATTAGCAGATGTATATCATAGCGATAATATTGCTCGTGTTGCAGATGACTTAATTCAGGAGTGTAATATTGAAAATGATTATTTTGATATAACCAATGTTAAATATAAAGTCCCTACTCATTGGGATATAGCCAAGGTATATAAGCGTCTGATAATAAATGTGTCTGCAGATAACCCTAAGCATTATATTTCCACTCTGATAACTGTATATAATTCTTGGATTGCAGATAAAATAGATGACTATAATAGCAGTTTCTATTATGATTCACCAGATTGCATATACCAATCCTATTTAGTTGGAAAGGCATTATGATTTTGTGAGCAATGAATATGAGAAGAATTCTTTTTGTCTGTTTGGGAAATATTTGTCGGTCGTCGTCGGCGCAGACAATTATGCAGGCGAGGGTTGATGAATTGGGATTGAGCGATGATTATTACATTGATTCTGCGGGACTTATAAGTTATCATCAGGGCGAGCCTGCCGATTCACGAATGAGGGCACATGCTGCACGCAGAGGCTACAACATTACTCACCTTTCGCGTCCTGTTACATATAATGATTTTTTCGATTTCGATATGATAATCGGAATGGATGATTCAAATATTGATCGTTTACGTGATTTGGCTCCCGGTGCCGATGAGTTGAAAAAGATTTACCGCATGACCGATTTTTGTGTTAATAAGGTGGTTGATCATGTCCCCGACCCATACTATGGCGGAGCCTCGGGATTTGAGAATGTTTTGGATATTCTTGAGGATGCAGTTGAGGGGCTTATTCAGTCTGGAATTAGGAATTAGTAATTAGTAATTAGGAATTTGGAATTAGGAAAGCCTTATATCGTTCAGTATGATTACGACTTGTCAATTAAGAAAATATTTGAAACACGTGAGGTTGTTGGAGCGTTTGCTGTTGAAGGTGATTGTATGTATGCAGTTGCCTGTGATGATGATGGTGAGTATAAGTTGTATACCTACGCTATAGAATAATAAGGGTGGAAATTTGCTGAATATTTGTGTTTTAATATTCTTTTTCGTGCTCAATAATTTTATTAAATTCGCACCTTGTAAATTATTTTATACAAGGTATGGATTTAACAAAATTAAAAAGAGAGTCACTATGCGTTCAGGCCGGGTGGCAACCAAAGAACGGTGAGGCACGCGTTCTTCCTGTATTTCAAAGTACTACATTTAAATATGACGATACCGAGCAGATGGCTGATCTGTTCGATTTGAAGGCAAGCGGATACTTCTATACTCGTTTGCAGAACCCTACCAACGATGCTGTTGCATCGAAGATAGCTGCTCTTGAGGGAGGTGTTGCAGGAATGTTGACATCATCGGGTCAAGCTGCGAATTTCTATTCAATCTTCAATATCTGTGAGTCAGGAGACCACTTTATTGCTACTAATGATATTTACGGAGGTACATTTAATCTTTTCGGAGTTACTTTGAAAAAGTTGGGTATCGAGTGTACTTTTGTCGATTCAGAGTGCTCTGATGAGGAGCTTGAGGCTGCTTTTCGTCCAAATACAAAGTGCGTTTTCGGAGAGACACTTTCAAATCCCGGATGTAAGGTTTTTGATATTGAGCGTTTTGCAAACATGGCTCACAAACATGGTGTACCTTTGATTGTCGATAATACTTTTGCAACTCCAATTAATTGTCGCCCATTTGAGTGGGGTGCTGATATTGTTACTCACTCAACTACAAAATATATGGATGGACACGCAACTGCAGTTGGAGGAGCAATTGTTGATAGCGGTAATTTCGACTGGGAGGCTCATGCCGATAAGTTCCCTGGTTTGTGTCAGCCCGATGAGTCATACCATGGTTTGGCATATACAAAGGCATTCGGTAAGATGGCCTTTATCACTAAGGCTACTGCACAGTTGATGCGCGATTTAGGTTCAATTCAGAGTCCGCAAAATGCCTTCTTGTTGAATTTGGGCCTTGAGACACTTCATTTGCGTATGCCACAGCACTGCAAGAATGCTCAGGCGGTTGCAGAGTATTTGGAGAATCATCCAAAGGTTGCATGGGTTAACTATTGCGGATTAAAGGGTAATAAGTATTATGAGTTGGGTCAGAAGTATGTTCCAAACGGTTCGTGCGGAGTTATGGCCTTTGGTTTGAAAGGAACCCGTGAGCAGGCAATCCAATTTATGGATAGCTTGGATATGATCTGTATAGTTACTCACGTAGCTGATGCTCGTACCTGTGTTCTGCATCCGGCAAGCCATACCCACAGACAACTATCTGAGGAGCAGTTGAAGGCGGCAGGAATTGCTTCGGATTTGATTCGTTTGTCTGTAGGTATTGAGAATGTTCAGGATATTATTGCCGATATAGAGCAGGCTTTGGAGAAGATTTAAACAGCGAGGAAATACAATAAACAATAAAATAACATGAAGAAGAGTATCATTACCCTGTTGTGTCTCTGTTTGGGAGTTGCAACATTTGCACAGGAGTTGACCCTTGAGAATGTGATCAGGGGAAACTTGCTTCACAATCGTGGAGGAGGTGGATTGAGTTGGTTCGATGGAGACCACTACTACAAGTATGATCAAGTAAAGGGTGGTGGCGTTGAGCTTGCAAAGTACAATGTGGCAAATGATGAGCGTTCAGTTCTTATCCCTGCCTCAATGTTGATAAATCCTAAAACCGGAACTCAGTTTGCTGTTCGCAACATTATTTGGAGCGAGGACGGAGAGCGAGTTCTTATCTATACCAATACCAGACGAGTTTGGCGTTACGATACCCGCGGAGATTATTGGTATTTGAATGTTAAGACCGGTAAGGTTGCTCAGGTGGGCGAGGGCTTGCCGGAGTCATCGTTGATGTTTGCAAAATTCTCGCCCGATAGCAAGAAGATTGCATACGTATCAAAGAACAATGTATATGTAGAGGCTATTGACGAGAGTAATGGTTTGAAGTTGGTGCGTACTCAGCTTACAACCGATGGCGATGAGCGAATTGTGAACGGAACTTTCGACTGGGCTTACGAGGAGGAGTTCAGCTGTCGTGACGGAATCCGCTGGAGCCCTGATAGCAAGAATGTTGCTTTCTGGCAGAGCGATACCGAGGGTACAGGCACCTTCGCAATGATTAACAATATCGACTCAATCTATGCTACTATTCAAGAGTTTCCATATCCAAAGGCAGGAACCCCGAACTCAGCTGTAAAGATTGGTTATGTAGCAGCCGATGGAGGTAATATAACCTGGGTTCCAATCCCGGGAGATCCACGTAACAACTATCTTCCACGCATGGAGTTTATTCCAGGAAGCAATGAGTTGTTTATCCAGCAGATGAACCGTGAACAGAATACCAATAAGATTTGGGTTGTATCATTGGCAGATAATCAACCGAAGAATATCTTTACCGATACCGATGCAGCCTGGTTGGATACCAATGACGATATTATGTGGTTGAAGAACAATACATGGTTTACCTGGTTGAGTGAGCGTGACGGATGGCGTCACATGTACAGAATCAGTCGTGATGGTAAGCAGATTGTTCCGGTAACAAAGGGCGATTTTGACTTTATCTCTGCAGTTGGTACCGATATGAAGAGCGGAGTTGTATATTTTATGGCCTCGCCCGACAACTATACACAGAGATATTTGTATAAGGCTAAATTGTTTGGAAATGGTTCTGTTGAGCGTGTAAGCCCTGCAAATCAGTCAGGTCAGCACAGCTACAATATTTCACCAAATGGAAAGTGGGCTGTACATACCTATAGCAACGCTTCAACACCAAACTATATTGAGAAGATTTCATTGCCAAATCACAAAACTTTGCAGGTGATCGAGACCAATGAGTATGCAAAAGAGGCGTACGCTAAGTTGGGATTGAATCCTAAGGAGTTTGTAAAGGCTAAGAGTGGAGATTTGGAGCTTGATGCATGGATTATCAAGCCTCGCGATTTCGATCCAAACAAGAAGTATCCTGTGATTGTCTATGTATATGGTGAGCCTGCAAGTGCCACTGTAAACGATGCTTGGGAGGGTGGTTACCTTTGGGATCAACTTCAGGCAAATCAGGGATATATTGTTGTAAGTATTGAGAATCGTGGAGCAAATGCTCCGCGCGGACGTGAGTGGAGAAAGTGCATCTACGGAGAGGTTGGAACCTTTGCTTCAGAGGATCAGGCTCGTGGAATTATGGATTTGTGCAGAAAGTACAACTACATGGATAGCACTCGCATCGGAATTAACGGATGGAGTGGTGGAGGTAGCCAGACTTTGAACTGTATGTTCCGTTATCCTGAGGTATTTAAGGCTGGAATTGCAATTGCTTTCGTCGCTGATCAAAGAACTTACGATAATATCTATCAGGAGCGTTATATGAATACTCCTCAAAACAATCCTGAGGGTTATAAGAAGGGTTCTCCTATCAGCCATGCAGCAGGATTGAAGGGTGAGTTGCTAATGATTCACGGAACAGGTGATGATAACGTGCACTATCAGAATATGGAGCTTATGGCAAACGAGCTTATCCGTTTGGGTAAGACCTTCTACCAGATAAGCTATCCAATGCGTTCTCACTCAATCTCTGAGCGTGCCAACACTACTTACCACTTGCGTAAGAGCATGTTGAAATTCTGGAAAGAGAAGTTGTAATAGTCAGACTATAAACTATAGAGTAGTGCCGTGATTCCGATAGGGGTCACGGCATTTTACTAATATGGCAATTTGTTACTAATTTGGCAAATACTGAATTTTAGCTTTGTGATAGTTAATATTGGTAAAGAAAAAACTCTTACTTTTGTTTGGCGCTTAAATTAGTCAAAGTTGTTTTTGTGGCTATATATTTAAGTCAAGGAGTGCTCTGTTGTAGGAATAAATTGTAAATATAAAAATATGAGAAAGTTAGTAGCAAAGATTGCAGTTGTTTGTGCGGTGTTGGTGCAGGCGGTTGCGTGTAGTAATGGCCCAAAACCAATTACTATTGATGGTGGAGTTCCATCATATTGGAATGAGGGCGATTCTGTTGTTTTGATTCAGTTTTATACCCACGAGGGTAACAAAGTGTTGGCAAGTACCCATGTTATAAACGGTAAGGTGAATTTTACCACAACCGATGTGACCGAGACCTCGCTCATGGCAGTAGAGAGTACCAATGGTCGCGGATACTATGAGTTTGTGGCATCGCCCGGAGATAATATTGTTGTGAAATGGAGTGAGCGTGAATATAGTGTAGAGGGCTCTTCAATGAATGATGAGTATAATGAGCAGGTTGTAAAGCCAATGGATGAGGCTCGTAAAAAGAGCAGTGCGTTGTATATGGCAAATAGAGAGATGCTCTCTAAGTTGAATGGCCCCGATGCAGATGCGTTTAAGAAGAGTGCAGAGTATAAGGAGTATTTGAAGAAGAGCCAGGAGGTTAATGCGGAGTGTGCCGATGATTTGGAGAAGGTTGTTTTTGCAAATGCCGATAAGATTTGGGCTCCGCTGCTTTTAAAGCGTAATACCTATTTGAAGCCATCCGAGGAGATGTATGCAGCATTCTCGGACGAGGTTAAGAATTCTACATACGGTAAGGCTGTGCGTGCAGATTTGGACAAGATGCTTACCGGAAAGAGAGTGCCTCAATTTACAGGAAAGGATGTTGATGGCAAGCTCTACTCGGTTGAGGAGTTGATGCAGGGAAACAACTATCTGTTGATAGATTTCTGGGCAAGTTGGTGTGGACCATGCCGTAAGGCTATTCCTGAGTTAAAGGAGTTTGCGGTTAAGTATGCCGATAAGGGATTGAAGATTGTGAGTATCTCGACAGATAAGGATCGTGATGCGTGGATTAAGGCTATGGAGCAGGAGCAGATGCCTTGGTTGCAGCTTCACGACGAGGGCAGAGTTGTTGCTCCTCTCTTTAATGTGCGAGGAATTCCGTCAATCCACTTGGTTCGTTGCTCGGACGGAGTAGTTCTTTTCGAGAACCTATACGGCGATGCCGTTGGTCTGGGCTTGGAAAAAGAGCTGGGTGAGTAACAAATTACTTTGCAGAGTAATAGACCAGGATAATGTCGCCATCTTTGAGTTTGTCAGAGGTGGCGATATTTGTTAAATATGGGCGATAAAGCTCTATATCCTGATCAATTATACTGTGAACAGAGATCATTGCATTGTTGAATTGTTTTGGTTGTGGTTTGAATTCGATATCGGCAGTTGGTAAAACCTTCCCGAATTTGGTCTCTCCGGTTTTCAAATTATGGGTAATGGTATATAAGGTCTTTTCTTCAGTAGCCTCGGTGTTTACTGATATTGAGCTGAGATCTTCCGATATGACAATCGGACTCTCAATAGAGCCCATTTCAACGATAAGAGTTAAAATATCTCCAACAATGTATCGGCTTGTAGGGATAGCTGCAGGCGACTCATTAATTTTCTGGATAAACTCGTATCTTAATGTACTTGGCATATTATCGCTGCCGAAATCAAACCCCAATACTTTTGCTAAGGTATCGTTCTCTATTTTAAACAACTCTCTTGAATAGAGCGGCGATATGTAGATTTCGTTATTATATGTGAAGAGATTGTTGGCAACTTTCTCAACGATAGGTAAACCGTTAGGACTTTCTTTATCTCGGATAAACCATTGTTGGATGGTGTCGTTTTGAAAATCTATTTTTACAATATCGGCATCACCCTCCTCAAATGTAGAATTGTTATAATATATGCCGTCGCTATCTATCTTTAGAATGTAGTTGCCACAAATATTTAATTCTCCTATACTATTTAAATCTTCATCGTAGATCCATGTTTTTTGCTTGTTTGGGTCGCAAATGTATAATTTGTTGTCATAGCATTTGATGTCTGTAATGTATCCGTATTCATCACCGGCACGTCCCATTTTATTAACACTTCTGATATACTCTCCGCTTTGTCGGTTAAATTGGAATATCGTACATGTTTTGAATTCTACTACATAAATATATTTATCAGAGTAATCTACACGGGCAACTTGGCCAATGAAGATGGAGTCGTTGGGAAATTTCAATAGTTGCATCTCTGCCTTTAGTCCCAACTCATCAAGAGTAATATCGTCAGCCTTTGACAAATCTATTTTAATTGCGCCGGGATTTGATGTTGAGCAGCCGGCAAAGAGTGCTATTGTGATAAGAAGTGTAGTAAATATTAGTTGTTTCATAATAATATGTTTTTTGCAAAGGTATAGTTTTATAGTTGGATTATCGCTTTTGTTGTTATTTTTTTTGTTTTAGTGTCAAAATGTCCGAAAATATGTCAAAATGGCGCAAAAGATAACTTGGAATAGAGTTTGTATCGTATAGAGTGAAGGTGAGAACTTTTGAAAAGCAATTATTGAATATGAATACAAACAACTACACAATTAAGTCGCAAGAGGCACTACAAAGTGCGGTGCAAATTGCGCAGGGAAACGGACAGCAGGCAATCGAACCTGCACACTTGTTAAAGGGTGTGGTGCAGAACGGCGAGAATGTTGTGAACTTCATCTTTAATAAGTTGGGTGTAAATAAGAGTGCTGTTCTTTCAGCATTGGATGGAATTATTGCAAGTTACCCTAAGGTATCGGGAGGAAATCCATATCTATCTTCCGATAGTAATCGTGTTATGACCAAAGCTCAGCAGTTGGCGAGCGAAATGGGTGACCAGTATATATCGTTGGAGCATATCTTTATGGCAATTGTTGCCGGTAAGGAGCAGACTGCACGTCTTTTGAAGGATAACGGTGTTACCGAAAAAGATACAAAGGCGGCAGTGTTGGAGTTGAGAAAGGGCTCTAATGTCAATTCACAGTCGGCTGAAGATAGCTACGATTCATTGAATAGATATGCTATCAATCTTAATGAGCGTGCAAGAAATGGAAAGCTTGATCCGGTTATTGGCCGTGATGATGAGATACGCCGTGTTTTGCAGATTTTGTCGCGCAGAACCAAGAATAATCCTATTCTTATTGGAGAGCCTGGAGTTGGTAAGACTGCCATTGCCGAGGGGTTGGCTCAACGTATTGTCAATGGCGATGTGCCCTCGAACTTGGCGAGCAAAACTATCTACTCATTGGATATGGGTGCATTGATTGCAGGTGCAAAGTATCAGGGAGAGTTTGAGGAGCGTTTAAAGGCTGTTGTGAACGAGGTTTTGAAGTCTGATGGCGAGATAATTCTTTTCATCGATGAGATACATACCCTTGTTGGTGCAGGAAAATCGAATGGAGCAATGGATGCTGCAAATATTCTGAAACCAGCCCTCGCCCGTGGAGATCTTCGTGCAATAGGAGCAACAACTCTTAATGAGTATCAGAAATATTTTGAGCAGGATAAGGCTCTGGAGCGTCGATTCCAGAAGGTTTTAATCGATGAACCCGATGTTTTGAGTGCCATTAGTATTATGCGAGGATTGAAGGAGCGCTATGAGAATCACCACAAGGTGCGTATCACCGATGATGCGATTATTGCATCGGTTGAGTTGTCGCACAGGTATATCAGTGACCGATTCTTGCCCGATAAGGCAATCGATTTGGTGGACGAGGCTGCTGCAAAGTTGCGTTTGGAGATGAATTCAGTGCCCGAGGAGATTGATGAGCTGGAGCGTAAAATCAAGCAGCTTGAGATTGAGAAGGAGGCTTTGAAGCGTGAGCCCGAGAGTAAGCGTTTGGAGGCTTTGAAACGCGAGTTGGCGGATTTGAATGAGGAGCGTACAAAGTTGCGTGCCCAATGGGAGTCAGAGCGTTCGTTAATCGATGAGATTCAGAAGAGTAAAGATGCGATAGAGGAGTATAAGTTCCAGGCTAACCGTGCTGAGCGCGAGGGTGATTATGGTAAGGTGGCTGAACTTCGTTACGGAAAGATTAAAGAGGCTGAGCAGCATATTGAGCAGGTCAAGGCTAAACTTGCTGAGACCAAAAGTGGCTCTTCGCTTATTCGTGAGGAGATTACAAGCGATGATATTGCTGCTGTTGTATCGAAGTGGACCGGAATCCCAGTGAGCAGAATGATGCAGAGCGAGAGAGCAAAGTTATTGAATCTTGAGGCTGAGTTGCACAAAAGGGTTGTTGGTCAGGATATGGCAATTGCTGCGCTTGCCGATGCGGTGCGCCGCAACAGAGCGGGATTGCAGGATGCAAAGCGACCAATCGGTTCATTTATCTTCCTGGGTACAACCGGAGTTGGAAAGACCGAGTTGGCAAAGGCACTTGCCGAGTTCCTTTTCGATGACGAGAGCCTTATGACCCGAATCGATATGAGTGAGTATCAGGAGAAGCACACTGTGTCAAGATTGATAGGAGCACCTCCGGGTTATGTCGGTTACGACGAGGGCGGTCAGCTTACCGAGGCGGTTCGCAGAAAGCCGTACTCTGTGGTGCTTTTGGATGAGATTGAGAAGGCGCATCCCGATGTCTTTAATATCCTGTTGCAGGTTCTTGATGACGGTCGTTTGACTGATAACAAGGGTAGAACCGTAGATTTCAAGAATACCATTATCATAATGACCTCTAATCTTGGGGCCTCGCTTATTCAGGAGGAGTTGGAGAGCCTTACCGATGCCGATAGAGATGAGAAGATTGAGCAGTGTAACAATAGGGTGTTTGAGTTGTTGAAGCGTACAATCAGGCCTGAATTTTTGAATAGAATAGACGAGGTTATAATGTTCACCCCATTGCAGAAGTCCGAGATTGTTAGCGTTGTGCGTCTGCAGGTTAATCAGATAACCAAGATGTTGGAGCATAATGGAATTACAATGAGTGTTACTCCTGCTGCGGTTGAGTGGATTGCAAATGAGGGTTATGATCCGCAGTTCGGTGCACGTCCTGTTAAGCGTGTAATTCAGCGCAGTTTGCTTAATGATTTGTCTAAGCAGATTTTGTCGGAGCAGGTCTCTAAGGATAGTGTCATTGAGGTGGATGTTGCCGATAATCACCTTGTGTTCCTTAATAAGTAACGGTTTCCGTATATGTTATTTTATGACGGACGCTTACGGCTCAAGAACTTCTACGTCAATTTGCCTACAAAATAGAACTCGTTGCTTCGCAACTCAAACAGCAATTTTGTTACGGCAAATTTTCCTTGAGTTCTAATCACCTTCCGCTAGTGTCATAAAAATAACATATACTCCAACAGGATTTTATGGCGGACGCTTACGGTTCGTTTAAGGGAGTCGAGTAATCGGCTCCCTTTTTTGTGGTTATGTTTGTTGTTTGAAATTAGATATAGTTTGTTTAATTTTGCGATAAAGGTCACATAACTAATACTGATGATATGAAACTTATAAAGGTAGTACTTGCTTGTTGCTTAATGGTTGCGGGGTTGACTGCAATGGCGCAACAGAATGCACAGAAGATTCAGACAGCGAATCCGATTATCAAACACATCTATACCTGCGATCCGGCAGCGCTTGTGGTAAATGATACCCTCTATATCGCTGCAGGTCATGAGGAGAGTACCACTCCATACAACTGGCCCTTCCGCATCAAGGATTGGCATATATTCTCGACAACCGATATGAAGAACTTTACCGACCATGGAGCAATACTTGACGATGAGGTTTTTGATTGGATAGACGAGGACTACTGTTGGGCGTCGCATCTAATTGAGCGTAATGGTAAGTACTATTGGTATGTAAGCAACTTTGGAAGTATGGGAGTAGCTGTGGCAGATAACATTTTTGGCCCATATCACGATCCTCTTGGTAAACCACTGGTTGACAGAAAGACTCCCGGTTACGAAGAGAGCAATATAGATCCAACTGTATTTATTGACGACGACGGTCAGGCATATCTCTATTGGGGAGGTGAGACAAACTTGAAGGGTGTGAAGCTCAAAGAGAATATGATTGAGTTTGATGGCGAGCCTGTCAAGTTTACAGGATTGAAAAATTATGAGGAGGCTCCATGGCTCTTCAAGCGCAACGGAATATACTATTTGGCATACTCTACATCAACAGGTTATGTTCGCGGACCGATACGCTATGCAATGGCAACCTCGCCCATGGGCCCATGGAAAGATATGACCGATATTCTGGGTGTTGTGCACAACAGTTTTACGAACCATGAGGCGATTATCGAGTATAAAGGACAGTGGTATATTATTTACCATAACGGAGCATTGCCCGGTGGTGGAGATTACAACAGAAGTGTCTGTATAGATAAGTTATTCTTTAACGAGGATGGTACAATTCAATATGTTGAGCAGACCACCGGTGGTGCTTTAGGAGCAACCGAGTATAATAACTATGGTCCGAATGTCTATGCCGGAGTTGATGCAACTTGTGTAATCCCGAATGGTGTTACTTTGAATAGTGTAATTGCCGATGATGGCCAGAATAAAGTGCCTGTTTCATGGAGGTGGAGTGTTGTTCAGGGACCGGATTCGATTAGTGTGGAGAGCAACTCTTTGAGTAACCATACCGTATATTTTAAAGAGCCGGGAGCCTACGTTTTGCGTTTGGCGGCAACCGACGGATATGAGACAAATTGCGATGAGGTGAATGTTATGGTTTATGAGGAGCCGGAGAATAAGGTGGTTGAGTTGGCCCCTCAGCGATCAAAGATTTACAATTGTGATATACCCAAAAAAGGAAAATATGTTGTGTCGGTAATATATGACTCTCGCGGGGCTTCTGCCGTTGAGGTTGTGGTAAATAATCAATCATGTGCCTTTCATGTAATAAGAACAACATTTGGTTACGAACCTAACTTTGGAATGTGGCAGGCAGAGTTTGAGTTTAATAAAGGCATTAACAAAATAGATATGACCTATTTCCCTCCGCAGGTACAAAAAATAGTAGTTTCAGAGGTTGAAAATTGATAGTTATGAAAAGCTGGATAAAAGAGGCAGCAATAATTGCCATAGGATTATGCATGTTGGGATTGTCGATCAACTCGGCAATAAGGGCATTTGTCAATAAGGAGCGAGTGGTTAGTGTAAAGGGACTTGCCGAGATGGAGGTTGAGGCCAACAAAGTTACCTGGCCGATAGCCTTTAAGGAGGTGGGCAACGATGTTCAGCAGCTCTACAAAAGCATTAATGAGAAGAGCAAGGTTGTTGTTGCGTTCCTTAAGGAGAATGGTATTGCCGATAGTGAGATAAGTGTAAATCCTGCTGAGGTGGTTGATATGGATGCTGAGCGATACAGCAACAATAACAATCAATATCGCTACATATCGACATCGGTGATAACTGTAACCTCGACCAATGTAAAGCTTGTAAGAAAGTTGATCTCGGAGCAGACCGCACTTTTGCAGAAGGGGGTGGTTGTTACAGGAAGCGACTATCGCTATAACGTGAATTATGAGTTTACAGGCTTGAACGATATTAAGCCGGGAATGATTGAGGAGGCTACTAAGAATGCACGCGCTGCTGCTGAGAAGTTTGCCAAGGATTCCGATAGCAAACTGGGTAAGATTAAGCGAGCAAATCAGGGCCAATTCTCAATCTACGACAGAGACATCAACACCCCCTACATTAAGACGGTGAGGGTAGTAACCTCGATTGACTATTACCTTAATAATTAGGAATTAGGAATTAGGAAAAATCGTGCAAGGTGAGAGCAGAAGCCAAGTTTGCTTGGATTATGCCGAACCGCCGCCGATTTTGCGGAAACACTTTGTGTTTGCGAATTAGGAAAAATCGTGCAAGGTGAGAGCAGGAGCCAAATTTATTTGGATTATGCCGAACCGCCGCCGATTTTGCGGCATTGCGCAGCAATGGCGAACATTAGTGCAAGGTGAGAGCAGAAGCCAAACTTGTTTGCATTATGCCGAGCCGACGCTGCGGAGCGAATGCAGAAGCCAAGTTTACTTGGGTTATGCTGAGCCGCGAGGAGTAGAAGCACACGAAGTGTGGTTAACCGCCGCCGATTTTGCGGAAATACGAAGAATTTGCGAATTATAGATTATGGATTTTTTTAAGAGTAGTGCAGTTGCCACAACGGTGTGTGATATTGAGGGCAATGTAATTTATCAGAACGATACAGCAAAGAGTGTTTTGGGCGATGCCATGGGGCGCAACCTGAAGGGGTGTCACAAGCCCGAGTCGTGGAATAAAATTGTGGAGATGTTAACCAAAGGCACATCTAATGCCTACACAATTGAAAAGGGCGATATAAAGAAACTGATATATCAAACACCATGGTACGATTCCGATGGCAAGGTGGCAGGATTGATTGAGTACTCGGTAGTGCTTCCTGACGATATGCCTCACTTTGTCCGTCCTGTGAAGTAATGATATGTTACAAAAATAGATTCTTATAGTGAAGCTGTCTGGCAAGGCTGCATTGTAGTTTTCTCTCCTATAGAAACTCATTAATTAGTGAAAATGACTGAATTGAGAATTTATAGTTAATTTTGCACAATCAATAGAACTTTGTCGCGATATGGAAGAGAATAAAGTAATCATCTACACAGCCAATGATGGTAAGACCAAGATTGATGTAAAGCTTGAAGAGGAGACATTGTGGCTTACACAAGCCTAGATGTGCGAACTTTATCAGACAAGCAAATCGAATGTAAGTGAGCACATTAAGCTTATTTTTGAGGATGGAGAACTGAACGAGGATTCAGTTGTTCGGAAATTCCGAACAACTGCTGCTGACAGCAAAGAATACCTCGTTGCACACTACATTCTGGATATGATTATCGCTTTGGGTTATCGTGTCCGCTCAATCATTGCCACTAGGTTTCGCCAGTGGGCTACAGAGCGTCTGAAGGAGTATATTGTAAAAGGCTTTACCCTTGATGATGAGCGACTAAAAAAACTAGGTGGTGGTAGTTACTGGAAAGAGTTGTTGGAGCGTATTAGGGATATCCGTGCCACAGAGAAAGTTCTATATCGCCAGATACTTGAGATATATGCGACAAGTATAGACTATGACCCACGAGCTCAAGTATCGCAGGAGTTTTTCAAAAAAGTGCAGAATAAGATCCATTTCGCCATTCACGGACACACCGCGGCAGAACTAATTGTGGAGCGAGCGGATGCTGAAAAGGATTTTATGGGGCTGATGACATTCAAGGGTAATCATCCTACATTGATTGAAGCCAAAACAGCCAAGAACTACTTGAACGAGAAGGAACTCCGTGCAATGGGGCAACTTGTATCCGGATACTTGGATTTTGCAGAGCGTCAAGCCGAGCGCGAACAAGTGATGACAATGAACGACTGGGCTGCATATCTGGATAGAATATTGACGATGTCAGGCGAACAGCTACTACAAGGCTCCGGAAGTGTTTATCACGAAGAGGCTATGGAACACGCTACAACAGAGTATCGCAAATACAAGCAACGTACAATTAGTGATGTGGAGCGTGATTACTTGTTCTCTATCAAGTCAATTGAGGGCTCAATCAAGAAGGACGAGAACTAACAAAGTTTTATCATACTATAATATAGAATCGAAGGTTGTAATGACTTTCGATTCTTTTTTTTTGCTTACTTTATAAACTTTAGCACCAACACTACAGATATTCCTAAGTATATGAATTTATCAGCGAAGGAATATCAGCATTGGGTGCAGGAGATAGCACGCGAGACGGGCGCAAAGCGTGACGGTACGGGTAAGAACCTTATCGTGCCGCGTTGCCCCTTATGTGGCAAGTCTGGAGGTAAGTTCGGTATCTACATTGGTCCGGAGACCGCACGCCGTGAGCCTTTTATGGCTCACTGTTTCTCGTGCGGTAAATCTACACGTACTCTCGGAAAACTCTTGGAAACCATAGGTCGTATGGACTTGATGAGCGCTCCGACCACGGATATAACCGCTCCTTTGCAATTTGTTTTGGGATTTGGCTTTCCCCTGATGTTAATAGTGTACATAAAAAAGACACAAGTGTTAAGTTGTTACTTTATTTTACTTGTAGCACTAATTGGTCTTAATTTAAACTACATAGAAGACTACATGAGAAGGGTAGAATCTTCGTAAAATAAATGTTTAGACGACTTTTGTACGGACAATCAGTCCTCAATCTAAACAACTTAACACTTCGTTAATCAATAAGTTTTGCAGAATGCTTCACTGTCCTCATTCTACAGAGAGTCTAACAAATATGCCGTTATGGTGGCACTTTTTTGGAGTGGTTGTGCCGACCAGGGGTATGATGACTCGGTTTTGGATGACCGCTTGAATGATTTGGAGCAAGAGGTGGAGGAGCTGCGTGATTTTTGTAATCAGTTGAATTCGAATATTGCCTCGCTTCAAACCTTGGTTAATGCTATGCAGAGTGGCGATTATATTACTGTCATACCCCCTATAATGAGTGGCAGGTAGAGATTCCGGACGAAGCATGTAGATGATTTGTGCACAAATAGTGACTACATATGTTAAATTTAGGGAGGTACTTTGTCGGTACCTCCTCTTTCATTATCTTTGCCATAAGTTTGTAGAAATATATGAGAAGATTATTTACCCTTTTGGTATTGGTGCTTCTTGTAGGATTTTATGGTTGTAACGGTGATTGTTGCAGCGAGGCCTTGAAGGAGCAGGTTGACAGTATGGAGGGGAGGCTTGAGGAGTTGAAGAAGTATTGTGAACAGATGAATAGTAATGTCGCTTCGTTGCAGGCAGTGGTAAATGCTTTGCAGCGAGGCGATTTTGTTACAGGTGTTACCCCGTTGACTGTGGGCGACTCTGTAACCGGTTATATAATTACCTTTGCCAATGGCGACCCGATTACCATATATAATGGTCGTAATGGAGCCGATGGTTTGGATGGCACAACTCCGGTTGTCGCTGTCCGAGGTGATGGAGATGCGCTCTACTGGACGGTAAATGGCGAGTGGCTACTCGATGGTGGCGGAGCCAGGATTCCTGCATCTCCGACGAATGGGATAACTCCCCGTTTAAAGATAGAGGGGAGCGAGTGGTATGTATCTTATGATGATGGCATGACATGGAGCTCTTTGGGTGAGGTTTCAGATAGTACCATTCCGGCTCTATCCTCGCCTATAACAGAGGTTACCCACGATACCGATTATTCCTATTTCGAGCTTTTCGATGGAAGTGTCATAACTCTGCCCAAAGCAATGGAACTGACAGTAAATCTTTCAACAGACAAGGTGGTCATGTTGCCGAACTCGACGTTTGAGGTGGGATATTCGCTTACCGGAGGTAGCCACTCGGTAGTGGTTGAGGTGATTGCATCGGGTATGGTTGGAGCGGATTTGATATCCAATGATGAGCGTGGTGGTGTAATAAAAATCTCTGCAGGCAGTATGATAGGTAGTTTCTGTAAGGTGGTTCTGATTATTACCGATGGTACCAAAGTGGTATTGCGTACTATAGATGTCTCTGAGGGGAAACCCGATGATTCCGGTACGTCGGAACCCGATTCTCTCTACACCTCTACCGACTATTCCGATGATGGTCAGGTGATTCTGTTGCAGCGGGCAACGGTTGGAAATGGTATTGACATTGTATTTATGGGCGATGGCTATTCGGATCGCCAGATAGCGGGAGGTGATTATGAGAGTGATATAGACCGAGCGGTGCGCTACTTTTTCAGTGTGGAGCCATACGCTTCTTTGCGTGACCACTTTAACCTGTATTGTGTCAAGGTGGTGTCGCCAAACGAGGGGTATGATGAGGGAGGTACAACAGCTTTAGAGGGCTATTTTGGCGAGGGTACACGTGTCGGAGGTAACCACTCAAAGGTGCTGAAATATGCTTTGAAAGCGGTAGGTGAGTCTCGAATGGATGAGGCTACGATAGTGGTGATGATGAACCGGCGCTATTATGCCGGTACCTGCTATATGTATGCTGCCCCTGCTTTGAACTACTACGGAAGCGGAACGTCGATTGCCTTTTTCGGATTGGGAACAAATAATGTGATGCTTTCACAACTGATTCATCATGAGGCGGGTGGGCATGGTTTTGCTAAATTGGCCGATGAGTATGCACACGAGAGTAATGGTACAATACCGGCTACTGAAATGTTGGCGAAGAGGGCTCAGCAGGCTGCATCGGGTTGGTGGAAGAATATCGACTTTACTGCCGACTCAACGCAGATTCGTTGGAGTGAAATGCTCTACGATTCCAGGTACGCAGAAGAGGGTGTAGGGATATTTGAAGGGGGACTGACCTATTGGAAAGGGGTGTGGCGACCATCTGAAAACAGCATAATGCTAAGTAATAGCGGAGGATTTAATGCCCCCTCGCGCGAGGCGATTTATAGTCGGGTAATGTTCCTAACTCATGGCTCTGAGTGGCAGTATGATTACGAAGAGTTTGTAAAATGGGATATGGGGCTGAGTGTTTCGAACGAGGTCTTCTCTTTGGAGCACTACCCACAGACAACACCTCCCGTTGTATATCCGTATAGCTGGAAGATGGCTTTGTAGGCGTTAATAAATAGAGAAGAGGCGGCCACAACAATAATGTGACCGCCTCTGTTTATATAGGTTTGATGTTGTGTCGATTACATCATTCCTGGCATTCCACCGCCCATCTGTGGCATTGGTTGCTCCTCCTTCTTCTCCTCAACCAAAACACACTCGGTTGTAAGGAACATTCCGGCAATTGATGCGGCATTCTCCAATGCTACACGAGTTACCTTCTTAGGATCTACAACTCCGGCTTTCTTCAAATCCTCGTATATGTTCAAGCGTGCGTTGTATCCGAATGCGCCCTCGCCCTCACGAACCTTGTTTACTACAACAGCACCCTCAACTCCTGCGTTGAAAGCAATTTGACGTAGTGGCTCCTCGATGGCACGTTTAACAATCTCAATACCGGTTGTCTCGTCATCGGTCTCGCCCTTTATGTCGTTAAGGGCAGCCTGGGCACGGATGTATGCAACACCACCTCCGGGGACAATTCCCTCCTCAATTGCGGCACGAGTAGAGCAAAGTGCATCATCAACTCTGTCTTTCTTCTCCTTCATCTCGATCTCAGATGCAGCTCCTACGTAAAGCACAGCCACACCGCCTGCAAGTTTTGCAAGACGCTCGCGAAGTTTCTCCTTGTCGTAATCAGAGTTTGAGTTCTCGATAAGGCTCTTAATCTGATTAACTCTCTCAGTAATCTCCTCCTTTGAACCTGCTCCGTTTACAATTGTGGTATTCTCTTTGTCAATAGTAACCTTCTCTGCCTGTCCAAGCATATCAAGAGTTGCGTGCTCAAGTTTCAATCCGGTCTCCTCAGAGATTACTGTTCCTCCGGTCAATACAGCCAGATCCTTAAGCATATCTTTTCTGCGGTCTCCGAATCCCGGAGCCTTGACAGCTGCAATCTTCAATGATCCGCGCAGGCGGTTTACAACCAATGTAGCCAAAGCCTCGCTCTCAACATCCTCGGCAACGATAATAAGTGCGCGACCTGCCTGTGCTACCGGCTCCAATACAGGAAGCAACTCCTTCATTGTTGAGACCTTCTTGTCGTATAGAAGAATGTATGGGTGGTCGAACTCAGCCTGCATCTTCTCGGTGTCGGTTACAAAGTATGGAGAGATATATCCACGGTCGAACTGCATTCCCTCAACAACCTTTACCTCGGTAGTGGTACCTTTAGCCTCCTCAACGGTAATAACTCCCTCTTTGGTTACCTTCTCCATAGCCTCGGCAATCAGGTTTCCGATTGTCTCATCGCCGTTAGCTGAGATTTTACCTACCTGACGGATTTTATCGTAGTCGGTTCCGACATCCTCTTTCTGCTCCTCCAGACTCTTGACGATAGCGGCAACTGCCTTGTCGATACCTCGTTTCAACTCCATAGGATTTGCACCGGCAGTAACATTCTTCAAACCTACGCCAATGATTGCCTGGGCGAGGATTGTTGCTGTTGTGGTTCCATCTCCGGCATCATCACCGGTTTTTGATGCAACCTCTTTTACCATCTGAGCTCCGATATTTGCATATGGGTTTGAAAGCTCAATCTCTTTTGCTACCGATACACCATCTTTAGTGATGTGTGGTGCTCCAAATTTCTTCTCAATAACTACATTGCGTCCCTTAGGACCAAGAGTTACCTTCACTGCATTTGCCAACTCGTCAACTCCCTGCTTCAGCAAGTCACGAGCCTCTACATTATATTTAATCTCTTTTGCCATAACTCCTAACTTCTAATTTGTAAATACTTCATGTTTCCGCAAAATCGGC